>NZ_JBQKLN010000034.1:0-43734 GCF_052116205.1 Prevotella sp. Sow4_E9_plate
CTCCCCGCAGGAGATAGTACAGAGAAAGTTTAGAACTTAAAGTTAACAATTAATATTTTTAATTAAATTTTATCGTATGAAAAGAAAGTATTTAAGCGCGCTGCTTATGGGAACACTTACAGTGGCATCCATGAGTACATTTACTTCTTGTAAGGATTATGATGACGACATCAGCAACTTGCAAGGTCAGATCGACAAGCTTGCTACTGCCGATCAGCTTTCACAGAAGGTTGCAGAGCTTCAGGCTTTGATTTCTTCTAACCAGACTGGCATCAGCTCCCTTGAAACAAAGTTGGCTGAGGTTAAGGCAACAGCTGACAGCAAGGCTACTCTTGATCAGGTTAAGGACATCTTGGCAGATTATGCAACCAACAAGAGCGTTACCGAGGAGGCTAACAAGATTGTTGATGCTGCAATCAAGGCTCTCCAGGAAAAGGATATCAAAGACTTGAAGGCTTTGATTGAAACTGCTCAGGGTACTGCTGACAAGGCAGTACAGGATGCAGCAGATGCAAAGGCTGATATTCTTAAGACTTTGAATGACTATGCATTGAAGTCAGCTGTTGATGCAGCTCAGGGTACTGCTGATGACGCTTTGGCTAAGGCAATTGCTAACAAGACTGCTATCGAGAACGCACTCAAGACTCTCGGTACTGGTTTCGATGAGGAGAATACAGTAGCTGCAGCTATCGAGGCTATCAATGGTCAGTTGACAGCAAAGAATACAGGTCTTGCTGGTCTCGACGGACGTCTGTCTGTTATTGAAGCAGCATTGAAGAGTGATGAGAGTGGCGATAAGCTCACTAATCTCAAACTTAAGATTGACAACATCGAGAACAAGTTGAAGGACATCATCGGTCAGTACTCTACAATGGTAACTGACGTTCAGTTGTATAACTTCGCTCCTGCTACAAGTTGGGGCACTGCTGGTTCCGATAACTATGATTTGACCTTTATTCAGGCTACAGAGGAGGCTAATGTATTCCCTGGTGCCGGTGTTGCTGACGCTCAGTTCACATTCGAGAAGGGTAAGTACTTCGTAGGTGAGGACAGCTTGTTGGTTCGCGTTTCTCCAGTTAATGCAGAATTGACTACAAGCAATGTCTCTTTGATGAACTCTCAGGGTCAGGAACTCAATGATCTTATTGAGGTTACTGATGCTCACAGATATAACGGCTTGATTAGCCGTGCAAGTAATCTTGAAAAGACAGGTCTTTGGGTAGTTAAGTTCAAGGCTAAGGATCTTGGCGATGCATTCAAGTCTGCTGCTGAGACTAAGGTAAATAACGTTCCAAAGAGCATCCTCTACTCTGTTGCTGTTAAGAATACCTACACAACAGATAAGGAGAATACTCGTCGTGTAACTTCTGAGTATGGCGTACGCTTGAGTTCTGTTCCAGCTAAACACGCTTACGACTTCGCTGTAAATAACACGCCAATCAATAAAATCAACAACCGTTATAACTACACAGATGTTGAGGAGTTGGTTTGGAAGGATAACACTAAGCCTGCTACCACAGTAATTACTAAGGGTGATAAGGCAAATGCTGTAAACCGTCCATCAGTTAATAATGATGATCGTCACGACAAGGATATCTTGGCTGTAGAGAAGGGTGGTAATATTGTTATCGACTTCACAAAGACAGAAAATGCTTCAAACCAAGATCTCGGAGTAAAGGGCTTCTATGTAACTCTTGATGAGAAGTACGCTCTCGAGTCTGCTCCTTCTGAGATTAACGCATGGAACTCATACTCTTATGAGAACGTTGGTTACAAGAAGAACGGTACAACATACCAGCCAGCTAAGTTGTTCACTGGTAACAAGGGTACTATCAAGATTCAGGATTTGGGTAATGTTAAGGGTGATGTTATCGGTTTCCGTGTTTACGCAGTTAACTACGATGGTACATTGACCGACCCTGATGGACGTGCATTCTATGTAGCAGTTGGTGACGCTAAGGTTGACATGACTATCCCTGCAACAACTGTTTCACTCGATATGGCTACTGCGAACACTGCACACCCTAAATTCGTTTCACCTAAGGTAGCTGTTGATTTCAGTAAGTATGATTTCGATGCTGATGATTACCATTGGGCTGTTACAGCAAAGGATAAGTCTGACAATAAGCCAACAGCTTTCGAGGTTAAGTACTTCAAGGCAAATGGTACAGAAGTATCTGAGTTGAGCAAGGATGTTAAGTTCGTTCAGTTCGAATTGACTGAGCCAAATCAGTTCGTTGATGATGAAACATATACCGTTTCTACTACATTGAAGAAGGGCTATACTGGTAATGCAAGCGCATCTGTAAGCACAGTTACAGCTTCATTCAAGAAGGAAATGCCTAAGGAGGCTCCTGTATTCGGTTATCGTGATGGCTTCGATAAGTATGAGTATATCATCCCAACTGATGACTATACAGTTAATGCTCCTGTAAATGGTAAGATTGCTAACAAGGGTGGTAATTTCGATTTCAGAAACATCTTGATTATCAACAACAACCTTACTGCTTGGGAAGGTTTCGACCTCTTTAAAGATGCAGTATTTGACTTCAATGTTTCTAATGCAACTTACAAGACAGAAAATAACAAGCTCGTCTTGAAGGATGCTAAAACAACTAGTGGTGACAATTACATCTTGGCTGTTAATAACAGTGAAGCAAACTTGGTTGATAACAAGACTGAGCATACTATCACTGCAAACTTCATCTACAACAATATCTCTAAGAGACAAATTGTAAATGCTCAGAATCAGAAGGAATGGAAGACTGATCAGCCTTATCCTATTGCATCTGCATCTTCTGAGAAGATTGTTTACTGCTCTTGGATGAAGACATTCAATGTTTCTGCTAATGGCGGTGACAATTGGACTGGTAGAGCTGAAGTTAAGGATAAGGATGGTAATGTTACTGTAACAAAGATTGACCCTGCAAACGTTGTGACATGGAGTCCAACACCTAAGGTAAATACTTTGTATTTGAATAAGGTTGACGCTAAGGTTGCTGATCTTAAGGCAATTCCGACTTCTGTTGCAAGTGATGTTAAGTTCACTAATTTGGCTGCATTCTTCAATAGCGGTGTAATTACTCTTGTTAAGGGTGCTTATGGTGAGGTTTGGACAACAAGTACAGATGGCAAGCAGTATAACCCTTACTTCAAGGCTGAGTATACTAATGGTCAGATTAAGTTGCATCAGTTGAACCAGACAGCAATTCCTTCTGCAGTTAAGGGTGGTTTGATTCACTTCACTATTCGTGACTGCTTCGGTAACACCAAGACTATCCAGTTGCCATTCGTAATCAATATGCCAGATGTTACTGCAAGAAAGCACTAATTTGAGACGATTTACAATTTAGGAGTGATAAGCTCCACAATGTAAATAAGATACTATTCATTGGGGGCGTTCAGTTTTGAGCGCCCCCTTTATTTTTTACTTATAAGATGAAGAAATTATTATCTATAATTACTATCTGTCTTATTGCCATTCTCTCTTTCAATGCCTGCAGCGAAGAGATTAAGAGTACCAATGTCAGTATCAAGCAAATGACAGATTCTACTCTTCTTACTATCATCGATGACCATCAGGTTACATTCGATTACAAGCAGGCTACATTTGACAATGGCTTTGTGATGGCTGGCGACTCTGCCGAAATCAACTATATCGGTTCTCTTTCCGATGAACCTGTAAAGGCAGTTCTCATCAAGCTGATTCCAAAGAAGGGTCATGTAATGAATGCTGTTTACGATCCAAACAAGAAGTTGGAGACAGCTCCAATGACCAAGGAAGAGGTGAAGGAACTTGAGGAAGGTGTTGAGTTTGCCAAGAAGCACCAGCCAAAGAACATAAACAAATAAGGTAGTTATCACTTTTTATTAATTAATAAAGGAAATGATTATGAATACAATGAAATCTTTATTCGCTGCGTCCCTGCTTGCCCTCGGTACAATATCTGCTATGGCACAGGCTACTTACACCGACCAGAACGGTGATGAGTATACATTCAACAAGCATTTCTTCCTGGATCTCCAGGGCGGTGCTCAGTATACACTTGGTGAAGCTAAGTTCGGTGACTTGCTCTCTCCTAACGTTCAGTTGAGTCTGGGCTACCAGTTCTCTCCTGTCTTTGGCATGCGTCTGCAGGCTAACGGTTGGCAGAGCAAGGGTGGCTGGGCTGGATTCCGCGCTCAGAAGGGCGAGACTCCTTACAACGCTCAGTATAAATATAAATATGTGGCTCCTGGTGTTGACTTCATGTTCAACCTCAGCAACCTCTTCTGCGGTTGGAACCCTAACCGTGTATTGAACGTTACTGCCTTCGCTGGTGCTGGTGCTAACATCGCCTGGGATAACGACGAGGTGAATGAGTTGGCTGCAACCATGAAGAATATGAATGCCTACAACCTGGAGTATCTCTGGGATGGTACCAAGGTTCGCCCTTACGGTCGTGCCGGTCTTGAGTTGGCTTTCAAGGTAAGCAAGTCTGTCAGCCTGATGTTGGAGGGTAATGCCAATATCATTTCAGACAAGTACAACTCAAAGAAGGCAGGTAACCCTGACTGGTATTTCAATGCTTTGGCTGGTCTTCGCATCAACCTGGGCAAGAGTGCTACCAAGAAGGAGAAGCCAGTAGAACCAGAACCAGCTCCTGCACCAGTTCAGAAGGTTGAGGAGCCAGCTCCTGCTCCAGCACCAGTAGAGAAGAAGGTAGAGGAAATCCGTCGTGATATCTTCTTCACCATCAATTCTAACAAGATTTCTGAGAAGGAAAACCAGAAGATCCTCGAAGTTATCGACTTCCTGGTGAAGTATCCTGAGGCTAAGGTTGTTGTTACCGGTTATGCTGACAAGGGTACTGGTAATGACAGAGTGAACGACCGCATCGCTGCCAAGCGTGCTGCTGCCGTTGTCTGGATGTTGGAGAAGCGCTACGGTATTCCTGCTGAGCGCATCACTGAGGAATCAAAGGGTGCTCGTGTTCAGCCATTCGCAGAGAATGACAAGAACAGAGTATCCATCATGATTGCTAAATAATATCTGGCGTTCGCCATATATTATTTATCACTAATTCTGGATTCGGGGCAAGCCTGTAAAGCTTACCTGAATCCATGCTTTTAGCGAGGTTTCTTTTTCAAGAAGCCTCGCTTTTTTGGTTTGAAAATAGTGTTTTTTTTCGATCCACCCCGTCCCTCCTTAGCCAAGGAGGGCTCCACCGCTTTCCCCAAGCCCCTCTTCCTTAGGAAGCGGGGATGTAACCGCCCTGCAGTGCTGTTTTTGCCCCACCTGTCCCTCCCCAGCGGGAGGGTCCTTAACCCACTCCCAAGCCCTCGCCCTTTCCAAAAGGGCAAGGGATGTAATCGCCCTGCAGTGCTGTCTTTTTCGATCCAGCCCGTCCCTCCTTAGCCAAAGAGGGAGCTTTTCGATCCACCCCGTCCCTCCTTAGCCAAGGAGGGCTCCACCGCTTTCCCCAAGCCCCTTTCCCCTCAGGGGACAGGGGATGTAACCGCCCTCCGGTGCTCAGAACCGCTTCGCTCTAAGGTTGGCGGGGCATCAAAGCCCTCGCCATATTTTGCGGGATGGGACCGCCTGGGGACAAGGACTTTTAAAGGTAAAAAGGTAAAAGAGTAAAAAGGTAAAAAATCTGCGTCATCTGCGAAATCTGCGTGACTTTTAAAGGTAAAAAATCCGTGGGAATCTGTGAGATCGGCGGGAGACAACTCTGCTGGGGGGACTTTTTTATGCTTTTTCCTCTTATTTTTGCATTATTTACTCCTAAACTTTCTCATTTCTCGCATTTTTGGCGTAATTTTGTTCTTCATTCAAAAATAACGCAAAAATATGACACTTAGAATAGAATTACCAGATGATTTTGAGATGAAAAAAGATGATGAGATTATCATCAGGTTTAATAGTAAGGCTGGACAACACGGATATTCTGTGATAACAAAAACACAGGATGAAATGGAAAAGATGGAAAAATCGAACCCGAATAGGGGAGTAAAACTGGGTGACTATGCTGAAAAAATCAGACAGAGACTGAAGGATAACTACCAATATCGTACGGCTGATATCAACCAGTGTACAATGAAGAGCTTTATGAAGTTCAGAAAACAGAAGGATCTCCTGCTGTGCGAACTCGACGAACTGGTGGTGGGTGCCTACGAGAGCTATCTGAAGCATCAGGGACTGACGCTGAATACCATCTCCTTCTATATGCGACGGCTCCGCGCCATCTACAACAGTGCCGTGAAGGAACTGGAGATTCCTGACCGCAAACCCTTTGCCGGTGCCTTTACCCGAACCACGAAGACGAGTAAGCGAGCCATCTCGCAGAAAGCTATCAGACAGCTGGCACAACTGAAACTGGAAACTTATAACCAGCAGTTTGCCAGAGACTTATTCCTGTTCAGCTACTATACAAGGGGCATGTCGTTCGTGGATATCGCCTGTCTGGAGAAGTCGAATATCCGCAACGGATACCTTATCTATAAAAGAAGGAAGACGGGGCAGGAACTGAGGATAGCCTGGCGACAGAGCATGCAGGACATCGTGGACCGTTATCCTTCGCTCGACGGGAAACATCTGCTGGGCATCCTGGACAACCATGCAGAGAAAAGTCTCCGGCAGCAGCGGCATTACCGGCAATGTCTGATTAACAAGACCCTGAAAAAGCTATCCAAACTGATAGATATCGACATCACACTGACGATGTATGTTGCCCGACATTCGTGGGCTACCAACGCCAAGGAGAAGAATGTTCCCGTGAGCGTAATCAGTGACAGTATGGGACATAATTCGGAAAAAACAACACAAATTTATCTCAAGAGTATTAACGCAGACCAGATAGACCAGACCAATGATATCCTGATTGATGCCATCACCAAATAGGGGATATGGCTTAATTTTTCAGTATTTTTGGTATTTTCTCGATATTTTATTGTACCTTTGCACAAAATTAATAATAAATTGCAAGAAAATGGGAAAGATTATATTGACGGGCGACCGTCCTACAGGTAAACTTCACCTGGGTCACTACATCGGCTCTCTGCAGCGCCGAGTACAGCTTCAGAATGCTGGTGACTTTGACAGAATGTTCGTATTCATGGCAGACGTTCAGGCTTTGACAGACAACGCTGACAATCCTGAGAAGATTCGCCAGAACATCACAGAGGTGGCACTCGACTATCTTTCTGCGGGTCTCGACCCACAGAAGTGTACTCTCTATATCCAGAGTATGATACCGGAGTTGGCAGAGTTGACTACCTATTTGATGAACCTTATCTCAGTATCTCGTGTTCAGCGTAACCCAACCGTGAAGACGGAGATCAAGATGCGTAACTTTGAGGCAAACATTCCGCTCGGTTTCTTCTGCTATCCTGTGAGCCAGGCTGCCGACATTACCGCTTTCAAGGCTACAACAGTACCTGCCGGTGAGGATCAGGAGCCTATGCTGGAGGTGACCCGTGAGTTGGTTCGCCGCTTCAACCAGACTTATGCGCCAGTATTGGTAGAGCCGGAAATCCTGCTTCCAGAGATTGCCTGCTGCCGTCGCCTTCCAGGAACTGACGGTAAGGAGAAGATGAGCAAGAGTCTCGGTAACTGCATCTACATGAGCGATGACGAGAAGACCGTTTGGAAGAAGGTGAAGAAGATGTCTAACGGTGAGCCACGCATGAGCATGGAAGAGCCTGGACATCTGGAGGGAAATGCCGTGTTCACTTATCTGGAGGCATTCTCTACTCCTGAGGATTTCGCTGAGTTCTGGCCAGAGTTCAAGACTTTGGATGAATTGAAGGAGCAGTATGTGAAGGGTGGTATCGGTGACGGTACCTGCAAGAAGTTCCTGAACAGCGTGATTAACAAGATGCTCGATCCAATCCGTGCCCGCCGTCATGAGTTTGAGCAGGATATCCCAGAGGTATTCAACATCCTGAAGAAGGGTAGTGAGGATGCCCGCGAGTTTGCAGCCCAGACCATGGACGAAGTTCGCAAGGCTATGCGCATCGACTACTTCAGCGATGCTGCCTATATTGAGGAACAGGCGGCGAAATTTAAGATTTAATTTATAATTAATAATTTATAATTAATAATTAGGCTTTCGCCATTTTCAGAATGTACATTCTTAATTATTAATTCTTAATTATGAATTCGCGAATATTACAATTAGCGGTACCGTCGATAATATCCAATATCACGGTACCGCTTTTGGGTTTGGTGGATGTCGCCATCGTGGGGCATATCGGCGATGCGGCTTATATAGGAGCCATTGCCGTGGGCTCGATGCTCTTCAATGTCATCTACTGGCTCTTCGGATTCCTGCGGATGGGAACCAGCGGAATGACTTCGCAGGCTTTGGGCAGGAGAGACTTGCCTGAGGTGATGAGACTCCTGATTCGTTCCCTGGGCATTGGCGTAGGGATAGGATTCCTGTTCTTTATCCTTCAGAGATGGCTCATCGGATGCGGACTGTGGGCGATGTCGCCGGAAGCGGATGTGGTGGAGCTGGCTCGCAGATACTGCTATGTCTGTATCTGGGGAGCACCTGCCGTGCTCGGACTCTATGGATTCACCGGCTGGTTTATCGGTATGCAGAATACCCGTATTCCGATGGTGGTGTCTTTGACGCAGAATGTGGTGAACATCGTTGCCTCCCTGGTGCTCGTCTTTGTTTGCAGGATGACGGTAGAGGGCGTGGCACTCGGAACGGTCATCGCCCAATGGTGGGGATTTCTGATGGCATGCGTGCTCTATCGGCTTTACTATCGCCGGTTGGGCAAGTATGATTATCGCCAGCATCTCTTCGACTCTGAACCGCTGAAGCGATTCTTCTCTTTAAACAGAGACATCTTCCTCCGCACCGTATGTCTGGTGGCGGTGAACCTCTTCTTTACGGCAGCAGGTTCGAGGGAGAGTACCCTGGTGCTGGCTGTCAACACGCTGCTGATGACGCTCTTCACCATCTTCTCCTATTTCATGGATGGCTTTGCTTATGCGGCAGAGGCCTTGAGCGGCAAGTATTACGGAGCCGGCAACAAGGTGGCATTCCGGGAGGTGGTCAGGCGGACGATGGGGTTCGGCGTGGTTGTAGCCATCCTTTTCACCTTATTATATATAATAGGTGGCGAGAACTTCCTGGCTTTGCTGACCAGCGATGAGCGGGTAGTTGCAGCATCGGGCGAATATCTTGGGTGGGCAGTACTCATTCCTTTGGCAGGCATGTCGGCATTTGTCTTTGACGGCATCTTCATCGGCATCACCCAGTCGAAGTCTATGCTCTGTTCTACTGCCATTGCCTCAGCTTCGTTCTTCGGAATGTACTTCGGTCTGCATCCTGTGCTGGGCAATCATGCCCTGTGGCTAGCCTTTATTCTCTACCTTGTTTTGCGGGGTATCGTATTATTCGTCATTTACCATAAGAAACTGCGGTAAATGGCGAATTATGTTTTAATAGGATATAATATTAGAAATAACGCACATCGTTCTCGAAAAATTGCACACTTGAAATATAGTGTGCGCATTTTTTAGAAAAACTACATTAATATAGTTTAAAACTTAGGCTTTTATTCTTTTTCTTAGCATAATTTTCGTACTTTCGCAGAGCAAAATTAAAAATAGTACAGAGTAAAATGACAGCAGAAGAATATTATCAGCAAGGTAACGCCTGGCGGAAGAAAGGCGACTTTAAGCGTGCTCTTGACTCCTATATGGAGGCGATAGCGCTGGACCCGGAGAGTCCGGCTGTAGCGGCAAAGGAGATGCTGGATGATATCATGAACTTCTATTGCAAAGACTACTACAATCCATAACAACTGGCATGTGGACAGCGGCAGTTTGATTACTCTTTGAGTAAAGATAATTAGAAAAAGATTAGAATATGAGTAAGATTAAAGGGGCTATTGTAGTCGACACCGGGCGTTGCAAGGGATGCTTGCTCTGCGTGGAGGCTTGTCCTCATCATGTCATCGCATTGGCTGAGAAGAAGGTCAATGTGCATGGTTATCGCTATGTAGAGGCGGCTGTGCCTGAAGCATGCGTTGGCTGTACCTCGTGCGCCATCGTCTGCCCAGACGGTTGCATCACAGTTTATCGAAAGAAGGAGGACTAAACAATGGCAAATCAAGAAGTAACATTAATGAAAGGCAATGAGGCGATAGCCCATGCCTGCATCAGATGTGGTGCGGATGGCTTCTTCGGCTATCCTATCACACCTCAGAGTGAGATTATAGAGACGCTGGCTCTGCTCAAGCCTTGGGAGACATCAGGTATGGTGGTTCTGCAGGCTGAGAGTGAAGTAGCAGCTATCAACATGGTTTATGGTGGAGCCGGCGCAGGCAAGCGTGTGATTACCACTTCGTCAAGTCCGGGTGTGGCTTTGATGCAGGAGGGTATCTCTTACATGGCAGGCGCTGAGATTCCGGGCGTCATCGTCAACGTGCAGCGTGGCGGTCCGGGACTGGGTACCATCCAGCCTTCGCAGAGTGATTATTTCCAGGCTACCCGCGGCGGTGGTAACGGTGACTACAACGTCATCGTTCTGGCTCCGGCTTCGGTTCAGGAGATGGCAGACTTCGTGGATCTTGCCTTCAACCTTGCCTTCAAGTACCGTAACCCGGCGATGATCCTGAGCGATGGCGTCATCGGACAGATGATGGAGAAGGTGGTGCTGCCACCTATGAAACCTCGCCGTACCGAGGAGGAGATTGCAAAGGAATGTCCTTGGGCTACCATCGGCCGTCCTAAGAGTCGCCCTGTCAACATCATGACCTCTCTGGAACTCAAGCCAGAGGTGATGGAGCAGCGCAATATCGCCCTTCAGGAGAAATACAGGAAGATTCGTGAAACGGAGGTTCGATATGAAACCGAGCAGATGGAGGATGCCGACTATGTGATCGTAGCCTTCGGAAGTGCGGCACGTATCGCCGAGAAGAGTATCGAGAGTGCACGAGAGCAGGGCATCAAGGTGGGACTGTTCCGTCCTATCACCCTCTGGCCTTTCCCTGAGAAGGAAATCCATGAACTCGCCAAGACCAAGAAGGGTATTCTGGTTGCCGAGGTCAATGCGGGTCAGATGGTTCAGGATGTGCGCCTGGCTGTGAATGGACAGACTCCTGTTGAGCACTTTGGCCGTCTGGGCGGTATCGTACCGGAGCCAGAGGAAATCGTTGAAGCGCTGAAACAATTAATAATTTATAATGAATAATGTACAATTAATAATGTACAAATAATAATGAATGATAAGCCTTCGGGCAAAGGCGTATGCCTAATTATACATTATAAATTAAACATTTAATAAAATGAATGATATAATTTCACCAGAGAATCTGGTATATAAGAAGCCTACGCTGATGAATGATACCCCGATGCATTACTGTCCGGGCTGTTCGCATGGCGTAGTTCATAAGCTCGTTGCCGAGGTCATCGAGGAGATGGGCATGGAGGATAAGACGGTGGGTGTTTGTCCGGTGGGCTGTGCCGTATTCGCTTATCGCTATTTGGATATCGACTGGCAGGAAGCTGCGCATGGTCGTGCTCCTGCTGTGGCTACGGGTATCAAGCGTCTGTGGCCAGACCGTCTCGTCTTCACCTATCAGGGTGATGGCGACCTGGCGTGCATCGGTACCTGCGAGACCATCCACGCCCTGAACCGTGGCGAGCACATCGCCATCATCTTCATCAACAATGCCATCTATGGTATGACCGGTGGACAGATGGCTCCAACCACCCTGCTGGGTCAGAAAACCGCTACCTGTCCTTATGGTAGAGATGCTGATCTTCATGGTTATCCACTCAATATTACCGAGTTGGCAAGCCATCTGCAGGGCACCTGCTACGTAACCCGCCAGAGTGTAGAGACCGTGGCAAGCATCCGCAAGGCGAAGAAGGCCATCCGCAAGGCGTTCGAGGCAAGTATGCAGGGCAAGGGCTCCAGCCTGGTAGAAATCGTTTCTACCTGCAACAGCGGTTGGAAGCTCTCACCTGTTGAGGCAAACAAGTGGATGGAAGAGAACATGTTTAAGCAGTATCCTAAGGGTGACCTGAAGGATACAACAAATTTGTAAGAACAATGAAGACAGAAATCATTATATCCGGTTTTGGTGGTCAGGGTGTCCTTTCGATGGGAAAGATCCTGGCCTACTCAGGACTGATGGAAGACAAGGAGGTGACCTGGATGCCGGCTTACGGACCAGAGCAGCGTGGCGGTACAGCCAACGTGACGGTCATTGTGAGCGACAGCCGCATCTCTTCGCCTATCCTGAGCCATTATGATGTAGCCATCGTGCTCAACCAGCCATCGCTCGATAAGTTTGAGCCAAAGATCAAGCCCGGCGGCATCCTGATTTACGATGGTTATGGCGTGATGAATCCTCCACAGCGCAAGGACATCACCATCTATCGTATCGATGCGATGGACAAGGCTGCCGAGATGAAGAATTCAAAGGTGTTCAATATGATTGTATTGGGCGGACTGCTGAAGGTTTGCCCAGTGGTGAGCACCGACGGTTTGAACAAGGCACTCTACAAGTCGTTGCCAGAGCGCTATCACAACCTGATTCCATTGAACATGAAGGCCGTGGAAGAGGGGATGAAAATCATCGAGAAAGTAGAACGATAAGTTTTAAAATAGTACGCTAAGTTAGAGACAATAGGTCGATAGCTTAGCGGACTGATATTAATCATTTATAGATAAGCCGTATGACTAAAAAATCCAACTATCTATTATCCCTTTTCGGGGCATTATTGCTTTCATCTCCGATTCAGGCTCAGAATCTGTTGCCAAACCCCCAGCAGGTTACGATGGGCAAGGGCGTGTTTAAAACCAGCGACGGTGTGAAAGTAGAAAACCAGGTAGGCGCTGATGCCGAGAATATCTATACCAAGGCATGGAATGTCAAGGTGAATGATGCAGCCAAGCGAGTGGTGAAGTTTACCAAGCTCGCCAATGCATCTTCGCCAGAGGCATACAAGCTTCATGTGGCACCTGATGCCATTGAAATCAGTGCCGCCAGCAGCGAAGGTTTCCTCCGTGCCTGGCAGACCATGGAGCAGCTTACCACCAAGAAGGGCATTGCATGTTGCGATATCGTGGATGCTCCTGCCTATAAGTGGCGTGGATTGATGCTCGATGTTTCCCGTCATTACTTCCCTATCTCCTTCCTCAAGAAACAGATAGATGTGATGTCGGAATATAAGTTCAACCGTCTCCATATCCATCTGACCGATGCTGCCGGATGGCGCATCGAAATCAAGCGCTATCCTCGACTTAACAACTTTGCAGCCTGGCGTTCGGGTAAGTTGTGGAAAGACTGGAATGCCAATGGCAACAAGTATCTGGAGCAGGGCAGTGAGGGTGCCGAGGGTGGTTACTATACCCAGGATGAACTCCGCGACCTGGTGAAATATGCTGCCGAGCGTGGCATCACCATCATTCCGGAAATCGAGATGCCGGGTCATTCTGAGGAAGTGCTTACTGCCTATCCTGAGTTATCCTGTACCCATGAGCCTTACAAGCAGGCAGATTTCTGTCCGGGCAACATCGGTACTTACGATTTCCTGGAGAATGTCTTGAAGGAGGTGATGGATATCTTCCCATCTCATTACATCCATGTGGGTGGCGATGAGGCTGCGAAGAAGTCATGGGGCAGTTGTGCCCTCTGTCAGAAGAAGATGAAGGAGCTGGGCATCGACAACGTGGATGGATTGCAGGCTCATCTCATTTCCCACATGGGCAAGTTCCTGAACGAGCATGGCAGACAGCTCGTGGGTTGGGATGAGGTGATTGCCGGAAATCTCTCCAAGAATACTACCGTGATGGTTTGGCGTGGCACCGAACTGGCACACGAGGCTATCAAGCATGGCTACGATGTGGTGATGTCGCCGGGAGCTTACTGCTACTTCGATATGTATCAGGATGCGCCGGGCACCCAGCCTGTGGCAAATGGGGGTTTCATTCCTACCGAGAAGGTGTATAGCTACGTGCCGGGAAGCGATCTTCCTGAGGCTGAACGCAATATGATTACGGGTGTGCAGGCGAATCTCTGGACCGAGCATATTCCTACTCCAGAGTATGCCGAGTATATGCTTTATCCTCGTGCCTTGGCTCTGGCTGAGATTGGCTGGAACGGAACCAAGACCAAGAACTATCCTGAGTTCAAGACCCGTGCACTGGCGCAGGTGGAACATCTGAAGGCTGAAGGCGTGAACCCATTCGAGCTGAAGAAGGAGATTGGTGAACGCAAGGAGAAGATGAAACCGGTGCAGCACAAGGCAGTGGGTGCCAAGGTTACCTATAACCATGCTTACAACCGCTACTATCCGGCAGCTGGTGAACAGACGCTGGTAGATGGCAATATGGGCGGTTGGGCTCATGGCGACGGACGCTGGCAGGGCTTTATCGGCAAGGATTGCTTCGATGTTACCATCGACTTGGGTAAATCTACCAAGGTCAGCAGAGTAGGCACCGATTTCATGCAGAGCAGCGGTCCTGAGATTTTCTATCCTTCTCAATATATAGTATCTGTTAGTGAGGATGGCAAGAACTTCACCCAGGTATTCGACAAGAAGTATGAGTCGAGCAAGGAGCCGATTCTGAATTTCAAGACACTTACCTGGAAGGGCAGCAAGACAGCCCGCTACATCCGTGTTCAGGCAAAGCCAAGCAGCTTCGGCGGCTGGCTGTTTGTTGATGAGATTATCGTGAAATAATACGCCCTGAACCAACGGTCACCGGTCGAAGGGAAAGTCATCATGTGTGTCTGAAGTTGACTATGTAATTTAGGAAATTGATATGATTGAAATTAGACATATTGAAGAGAAGGACCAGCAACAGTTGGCTCATGTCATCCGTTCTGTTTTTGAGGAATATGGCGCTCCGCTGGTCAATACCGTGTATGATGATCCAAGGACGGAGCATATCTTTGATGCAATGGCTGGGAAGAATGCCGGCTATTGGATAGTTGCTGACGATGTGGTTGTTCTGGGAGGCTGCGGTTATTATCCCACGGAGGGATTACCGGATGGATATGCAGAACTGGTGAAGTTCTATCTGTCTCCTTTAGTTCGTGGGCAAGGCAATGGATCTGTTTTGTTTTCGCAGGCCATTGAAGGAGCCCGGAGGGCTGGTTATAGTCATCTGTATATCGAGTCATTCCCACAGTTCTCAGATGCAGTAGCCATGTATGAGCGTCATGGCTTCAGGCATATTCCTCAGCGCCTTGGTGACTCAGGACATACCGCCACCACTATATTTATGGTAAAGGAGTTGTAGGACAACGTCTACGAATGTTGCCTCTTTAAATCACAACTGCAAAATAGAATCTCCAGAGAGAAATCGAGTAGCTAATGCTCCTTGGTTTCTCTCTTTTTGTGGATGTGAAGAGTATGTCTTTTAAGAAAAAACAGATTTAAAACGGTCAGAATCGGAAATATTTCTCCAAAATAGATATTTTATTCGAATTTTATTCGTACTTTTGCGTCTGACATTCAGAATTTAGCTTGTTTTCTAACTGCAGCACTTAGGTGAGTGAAAGTTCTTGGATGGAAAAATCCTGAGTCATTTTTGTAGCTTGGGTGCTTATGGAATAAATGAGTGTTGCGGAATTTGGGTGTGCAAAATATAAAATTAAAATATGAACTCTGATGAACAAATTCTCTACGAACTGCTGAAAGCCGGTGATGAGAAAGCATATGGCATTCTTTACAGGAACCATTATGCCATATTGTGTCATTTTGCCAATTTCTATCTACATGATAGATTTTCTGCAGAATCTGTTGTGGAAGATGTTATCTACCACTTATGGGAAAATCGTGAAAGTTTGAATATCACCAAATCCATCAGAAGCTATTTAGTAATGGCTGTAAGGAATAAGTGTCTTGACACGCTCAAGCTTAAGAGAAACCAAAATGAAAAGCCCATATCTAGCTTGTCGGATAAAGCTGGCTATTATATGGATAGCCAAACTGCCGGTGATTCTCCTTATGGAACTCTTCTCTCCAAAGAGCTAGAGGAAAAAGTAATCCAGGCTATTGAAGCTCTTCCCGCCGAATGCAGGCAGGTGTTCTTAAAAAGCAGGATGGAAAACAAGAAAAACAAGGAAATTGCAGAAGAATTAGGCATTTCTGTCAATACAGTAAAGTATCATCTCAAGAATGCACTCAAGATATTGCGAGAGAAACTGGAGCACTATCTTATAGCTTTATCCTTATTTTTGTTAATGAACTGAAAAAGATATATTTTTCACAACACTTCTTTACCACAACATCGTCAATAAGTAAAACGTATCAAGAATATGAACAAAATACAATTTGAAGAATTAGCTATAAGATATTTTACCGGTGATCTCGATTCAGAAGGAATCCTTCTTCTTGAAGACGAAATCCGTCAGTCTAAGGAAGCTAAAAAAACATTTGATGAACTGAAGGAAATCTGGGCAGCCAGTACTACCCATGATGAGCTGGACAGCTACGACTACAAGGCTGCCTACCAGCGTTTCTTGCATAAGATTTCAGAAGGCTCAGATGAAACAGATGAGGATCAGAAGGAAGAGAATCCTCGTTTCTACCATATATATAGGTGGATTGGCGGTATAGCAGCCTCTCTCCTTATATTGTTTGGTGCCACCTATCTGTCTTATCAGCAAGGACAGAAGAATCTGCAGAGCACCTTTGCTGATATCGTTGTTGCCACTCCTAATGGCTCCAGTACCAGTGTTAACTTGCCGGACGGCTCCATTGTGAAGCTTAATGGAGGTTCCAGTATTTCATATTCGCAAGGATATGGAGTGGATAGCCGTATCGTCAATATAGAAGGTGAAGGATATTTTGAGGTCAAGAAGGATAGTACCAAGCCATTTATCGTCAACTCTGCCAACATCATCGTCAAGGTGTTGGGTACAAAGTTCAACTTCTGTGATTACCCACAGGAGGAGCAGGCTCTTGTAGCTCTTGATGAAGGCAAGGTGAACATGACAAGCGTTGCATCGAAGCAGGAAATCACCTTGCTTCCGAACCAGCATGTGGTGCTTGACAAGAAAACCGGTACCATGACATTGCAGGATACAAAAACTCTGGTTAACAAAGGTCAGTGGACCAAAGGTGTCATTGCCTTTAATGGCGAGTCTCTCAAGGACATAGCAGCTGTATTGGAAAGATGCTATTCTATCAAATTCAAGATATCTCCATCTAAGCAGAACTCACTCCATTTTTATGGTGTTTTTTACAGAAACAGTCAAAATGTGTATGATATCATGGAGGCGCTTGCTGCAACAGGAAAGTTCACCTATAAAATAAGTGGTAAGACTATCATTATTCAGTAGGAAATTGAGGAAAAAAAGTTTTTTTAGAAAAAATATGCTTTTTCACTACCCCTTTTGCAAAATACATCGTCTATAAGCCAAATTTAGCAACAACATTAACAACTTAAACGAAATTTGTTATGGATAAAAAACAAATCTTTCTAACTGCTGCTGCCTTGTGCTTGAACATGAGCATTTCGGCTCAGAGCGTGAATTTGCAGAATGTCACGGTAAAGCAGGCACTTAACAAGTTGCAGCAGACTTGCGGCTATTCTTTTGTTTATGAAGCAAAAGACCTAAACACCAGCAAACGTGTTTCTGTCAATGCATCCAATTGCGCAGAAGCTATTGGACAAGTCCTTAAAGGTCAGGGGGTAACCTATACCATGAAAGGAAAAAATGTCATTATTTCAAAGGCTTCTGTCAAGCACGAAGGTACTCAGCAGGTGGGAAACCAGCGACGTGTAAAAGGTGTCATCAAGGACGGAAACGGTGAACCTATCATCGGTGCTACCGTTAGAGTAAAGGGACATGAGAGCAATGGAACCATTTCTGATTTTGATGGTAATTTCTCGCTTGAGGTATCTCCTGGTGATGAGCTGGAAGTTTCTTATGTAGGTTACAGCACAAAGCTCATCAAAACAGGCAACTCATCATCACTTAGTGTGATCATGAAGGAAGACAAAAAGTCTCTTGAGGAGATTGTTGTGGTGGGCTATGGTACGCAGAAGAAAGTTTCCGTAACAGGTTCCATGGCATCTACCAAGGGTGATGACCTGGCAGCTGTTCCTACTCCTAACATTACCAATACATTGGCTGGCCGTCTCCCAGGTCTTATCTCTTACAACCGTAGTGGTGAGCCTGGTTACGATGACGCTGGTCTTCTGATTCGTGGTGCAAGCACCATCGGCAATGCATCTCCTTTGCTGGTTGTGGATGGCGTGGCTGACCGTGCCGGTTCTTTGGGACGTCTGGATCCTAACGATATTGAGAGTATCACCATCTTGAAGGATGCATCGGCTGCCATCTACGGTTCCCGAGCTGCCAATGGTGTCATTTTGGTAACCACCAAACGTGGTTCAAAGGGTGATTTCAAGGTTCAATATACAGGTAATGTGGGTGTCAGCTCTCCTACTGTATTACCTGAGATGTGTAACTCATGGCAGTATGCAGAGTTGCTGAATGAAATCACTCCAGGTAAGTATTCTGCAGAAGAAATTCAGAAGTTCAAGGATGGAAGTGATCCTTTGAACTATCCTAATATTGATGCATTTGACCTGATGCTCAAGCCTGCTGTTCAAACCCAGCACAATGTTTCTGCCAGTGGCGGCGGCAAGACCGTATCGTATTATGTTTCTCTTGGTTATCAGTATCAGGATAACTATTACAAGAATAGTGCCAGCAACTATAACCAGTATAACTTAAGATCAAATATTGACATAACTCCTTCGGATCTCTTGAAATTCAGCGTGAATGTAGCCTTCCGTCAGGAAGACCGCAACTCTCCTGTTACCGGTTCAGAAGATATCTGGCGCTATCTTATCAAATATAATCCGATGGTGAATGTCTGGTATCCTGGTACCAACTATGGTACGGTATCTTCCAAGCAGGATAACTTCGCACCTGCCACCGGTATGGATGATACAATGGGGTATCAGCGGGACCGTCGTTCTTATCTGAACGCTGACCTCACCATGCATCTGGAGATGCCTTGGTTGGCAAAGGGGCTCTCTGCCGATGCAGGATTCTATGTGGACCGTTCTGATGTATTCTATAAGAATTTCCAGAAGAAGTTCTATCTCTATTCGTATGAGAACAATGACTATGTTCCTGTACAGCAGGGGCAGAATGTCTTGTCGGAGAACATGCACCAGACTTTGGGTATCACCATGAATGCCCGAATCAATTACAAGCGTACATTCAATTTGGTTCACAATGTGAGTGCGTTTGTTGCGTGGGAGCAATACAAGAGCCGCTACGACTATCTCTCTGGTCGTCGCCAGGACTTTGTTTCTACTTCCATTGATGAGCTTTTTGCCGGTGATTCCAATTCAGCAACCAATGACGGAACTGCATCCGAAACGGCCCGTCTCAACTACTTTGGTCGTGTAGATTACGACTATGCTGGCAAGTACCTCTTCCAGTTCAACTGGCGTTATGACGGTTCCGAGAATTTCCCTAAGGGTAACCGCTTCGGATTCTTCCCTGGTGTATCCATGGGTTGGCGCATTTCAGAGGAGAAGTTCTGGAAAGAACATGTCAAGTGGATGGACTACTTCAAATTGCGTGCTTCATGGGGCCAGATGGGTAATGACAAGGTTTCTGCATTCCAGTATGTAACTGCCTATACATTCAGCAATCCTGGTGTGTTTGGTGCCAATGGTGGAAAAGCAAATACAGGTTTGTGTCTCAACCGTACCGCCAATCCTAACATCACATGGGAGGTGGCTGATACATGGAACGTTGGTATCGAGTCTAAATTCCTGGATTACTTCAACTTTGAGGGTGACTTCTTCGTAACCAAGCGTAGCAATATCCTCACAGCTCGCAATGCTGCGATTCCAGAGTATGCCGGTCTTTCGCTTCCTGATGAGAACATCGGTAAGTGCAAGAGCATCGGTACAGAACTTACCCTTGGTTACAATCGTCAGCTCAACAAGGACTGGGGACTTCATCTGAGTGGTAACTTCAGTTACAGCCATGGTACGATAGATTATATCGACGAGCCTGCTGAAACCTTGGAATGGCAGCGCCGTACAGGCAAGACCATCGGTACACAGGGCAGCAACTATCTGATGTATGAGTCTATCGGTATTTTCCGTACCGAGGATGATCTTGATTCCTATCCACATCTTTCTGATGCACGTGTAGGTGATGTCAAGTTCAGAGATGTGAACGGTGATAAGAAGATTGACGGCGATGACAAGGTTAGAATGGACAAGCCTGCTGTACCTGAAATCATGTATGGCATCAACATCGGTACCACCTACAAGAACTGGAGTCTTAACATGTTGTGGCAGGGTGCGGCCCGAGTATGGCAATATACCTTCATGGAGGCTGGTATCATCGGTAACTTTACCAAGGATTTCTATGACAACCGCTGGACGGAAGACAATCCTAATGCCAAATATCCTCGTACCTATAACCGTGATGCAACAGTTACCGGTGGTGGTAACTACCGTAACTCATTCTGGCTCAACAATGCATCCTATCTGCGTTTGAAGAGCATTGAATTGGCATACAACTGTCCTAAGAGCTGGTTCAAGGGCACTCCAATATCAGGTGTCCGCCTCTGCTTGACGGGTTATAACCTTCTTACCTTTACTGGTATCAAGAATATCGACCCTGAGACACAGGAGAACAGTCAGGGATGGGCTGCATGGAACACTCCACAGTCAAAAGTGTACAATTTCGGAATTAATGTCACATTTTAATTAGAAGAATTATGAAACTATATATTAAGTACCTTACTATAGGATTGATGGCTACCACGATGTTGGCTTCATGTGCTGATATTCTGGACAAAAAGCCTTTGACTGAAATCTCTGACAATGACCTCTGGTCGGATCCTGCTCTCTTGAAGGCATTCGTCAATTCAAGATACAATCAGGTGGGAGTTAATGGTGCAGAATCCATGCAAAGTTCTATTGTGGATGAAACGGAACTTACCTGGTTGCGCGGTTGCGAGACTCATAACTTTGCCCGTTTGAGTCCTACTGACCTAGGTAGAATGAACGGTGCCTGGTGGGGATGGGACAATCGTTCCTGGAGTACCAAGTGGACCAATATTTCCAACTGCAACATCTTCTTTGAGCGTGTGGACAATGTAGGTTTCACAGACGAGGCTGAAAAAACGAAGTTGGTGGGACAGGTACGTTTCATCCGTGCCTTTGAGTATTGGGATCTTATTGCCAGATGGGGTGCCATGCCTATCATTACCAAGAGCTTTTCTATCAACGATCGTGAAGAAATCGTAGGACAGAAGCGCAATACGTATAAGGAATGTATTGATTTCCTGGTTAGAGAATTGGATCTGGCTGCCAAGGAATTGCCGGCTAACTGGAGTGGGGATGACTATGGACGAGCAACCAGCGTTGCCGCTTTGGCTCTCAAGTCCCGTATCCTGCTTTATGCTGCCAGTCCTCTTATGAATGAGGACGTCAAGATTCCTGAGGTGGGATATACCACCCCGGAACCTGACAGATGGCAAAAGGCTGCCAAGGCTGCAACAGAAGCACTGGATGCAGCACAGGCCGCTGGATATGAGCTTTACAACCTGAATGGTGATCCTTCTAAGAATTATCAGATGATATTCATGGACAATACCGCAGCAAACAAGGAAACCTTATTTGCCCGCATGGGTACCAACAGTGCTGGCGGTGAGAGTATTTCCAGCTGTGACCAGTATAACAATCCTAACGGATATGGTGGATGGGGTGGCAACTGTCCTCTTCAGGAGCTGGTGGATGCCTATGAAGTGGTAAAGGATGGTGTTGCCAGCAAGTTCGACTGGAACAATCCGGAAGAAAAGGAAAATCCATATGCCAACCGTGATCCTAGATTCTATGCCACTATCTTATATGATGGAGCCAAGTGGATGACCAGAAATGTGGAAACCTACTTCGATGTTGACAGCAATGGCAATATCACTGGTGGTGGAAAAGACACCAAGTTTGGCAATGACAGTTGGAATGCTTCACCAACGGGCTACAATATGAAGAAGTTCATGGATGAGGGCTATGCCTTGAACTCATGGAACTTCTGTGCCCGAAACTGGATCCACCTCCGTATGGCAGAGTTATATCTCAATAAGGCTGAAGCGCTGTTTCACACAGGTGACGAAGAAGGTGCTAGAGAAGCATTGAAGCCAGTAAGACAGCGTGCAGGAATGCCTGCTGTCACAGCTACAGGTGCTGATTTGCTGGAGGCTATCAAGAACGAGCGCCGCATTGAATTCGCTTTTGAGGAGCATCGTTACTTTGATGTACGTCGCTGGAAGGAAGCTCCTAAATACTTCGGTTCTACCGTTCATGCCATCACTATCAAGAAATATCCTGATGGAAAGAAGACATATGAGGTGGATAAGTTGAGAAGTGATGTGGGTGGTGACCGTAAATGGGATGACAAGATGTACTGGTTGCCTATCTCGAAGTCTGAGATGGATAAGAATCCAAATCTCGTACAGAATCCAGGATATAACAAGTAAATATATATCAGTATGAAGAAAACAGTCATAACTTTAGTTAGTTTGTTCATGGTTTTGGTTAATAGCGTCTGTGCTCAGGAGAAGCAAAGCTTCCGCGAGTGGGCACAGACCCCACCTATGGGTTGGAATAGTTGGGATTGCTATGGACCTACAGTTACAGAGAAAGAGACAAAGGCCAATGCCGATTTCATGGCTGAGAACCTGAAGCAGCATGGATGGGAATATGTCGTGGTGGATATCCGCTGGTTTATTGCCAACGACAAGGCTGGAGGATACAATGAGAGCAATCCAGTTTATGTCATCGATAATTATGGTAGATATCAGCCTGCCGAGAACCGTTTCCCATCTTCTTCCAATGGAAAAGGATTCAAGGCACTGGCAGACTATGTGCATGGCAAGGGCTTAAAGTTCGGTATCCATATCATGCGCGGTATTCCTAAGGTGGCTGTGATGCGTCATCTCCCGATTAAGGGAACGAACGGCATTACTGCTGACCAGATTTACAGTGAGGAAGGTAGATGCAAGTGGTTGAAGGACAATTATACAGTGGATGCTTCCAAGCCTGGAGCACAGGAATACTACAACTCCATATTTGAGATGTATGCAGAGTGGGGAGTGGATTTCATCAAGATTGACGACCTGTCTGCACCAGACTATCATCAGCCTGAAATCGACATGATCAGAAAGGCTATCGACAAAACTGGCAGGCCTATCGTGCTCAGTACCTCTCCAGGTGAGACTCCTGTAGCAGCAGCCAAGCATGTGGACAGCCATGCCAACATGTGGAGAATGGTAAACGATGTATGGGATGTATGGAAGGACTTTACACATCTTGTAAAGGTTGCCCATGATTGGTATCCATATATCGGTGAGGGAACCTGGCCTGACTGTGACATGATTCCGCTCGGTCATATTGCCATTCGTGGTGAAAGAGGAGAAGACAGAATGACTCGTCTTACCAAAGATGAGCAATACTCACTGATGACATTCTTTAGTATTTTCCGCTCCCCTTTGATGTATGGTGGTGACTTGCCTTCTATTGATCCTTTCACATTGTCATTGCTTACCAACAAGGGAGTATTGAAGATGCACAGAGATGGTACTAGTGTCAAGGAATTGTTTAATGATGAGCAGAAGCTTGCCGTTACTTCTAAGGACATAAACAGTGGTGCAACCTATCTGGCTATCTTCAATCTTTCTAATAAGACACAAAAGATCCAGGTTCCAATGAGCTCTATTGGTATCAAGGATACCAAGCGTGCAACCTTGCTATGGTCTAACAAGCAGGTAGGAAAGGTAAAGGGAAAAGTTAGTGTAACTCTCAATCCTCATGCATGTACATTATACAAGCTTGATTAAGGTTGAGAATTTAAAAAATAATTTAGTATTATAATACATGCCTGAACAATAGCTTGTTGTTCAGGCATGTTCGTAGAAAAAACTCTAACGAATATGAAGAAAATCTTTATTTTAATTCTCGTATCCATATTTATGGAAGCTCCATTGTATGCACAAAAGTATTCTATGCAATCTCCTGATGGACATATTGCCTTGACGATCTCAAACTAAGAGCAGTTAACCTATTCGGTACAGCTGGATGGGAAAACACTTATCGCACCATCTCCTATGGGATTTCAGTTGAAAGACGAAAAAGAAATGAAAGGCAACTTTATCGTAGAAAATGATGCTAAAGTTAAGAGTGGCATAGAGTCCTGGATACCTGTTGTACGAAATAAGCATGCAGAATGCAAAGTTCCTTGCCAAGAGCTCACATTGAATCTGAAGGAAAATGGTGACCAATATCGTCGCATGGATGTTGTATTCCGTGTAATGAATGATGGCGTAGCTTTCCGCTATACTCTTTATGGTATCTCCAGATTGGGAAATCGGCAAATCACGAAAGAACTAACAGGATATTCTCTGCCTGAGTCTTCAATTCTCTGGATACCTGGTTTTGCCTATGAGAACCAAGGCAAAAGCTTCAAGTCCTCCCAGGAAGGTATATTTGTCAAAACTCCTGTAAAGAGCATTAAAACAGATATTCATGCGGGATTACCTGGTTTGATAAAAGTAGATGAGAATAACTGGATGGCTATTACAGAGGCCAATCTAGACAATTATCCAGCATTCTATCTGGGCAGGAGTAAGGAAGCCAAGGAAGGATACCAGATGTTGGACACCAAACTGACACCAATTTGGGGCGAGGACGAAAATGGTGTTAAAGCTAGATTTGATGAAGCTGCCAACTCATCATGGCGTGTTATCATGATAGGGCATAATCCAGGTAAGTTTATTGAGAGTGAGATTATTCGTTCGCTAAATCCTGACTGTGCCCTCAAAAACACAGAGTGGATCAAACCGGGAATGGCGGCTTGGGATCATTGGTGGAGCGGAGAAGTCAAGATGGAACAATACGTCATCAAGCAATATATTGATCTTGCAGCTAAAGAAAAATGGCCATATATGCTTATTGACTGGACCTGGTATGGAGAATTCAATAATCCCAAAGCTGATATAACCAAAGTTGCACCTCAACTCAATATGCCGGAAATCATCCAATATGCCAATTCTAAAAATGTTGATATATGGTTATGGTTGAGATGCGAAGACGCCAACAATAACGATCAGTATAAGCAAGCATTTCCTCTCTATCACAAATGGGGTATAAAAGGCGTAAAAATAGATTTCATGGACCGTGATGATCAGGATATGGTAAACTGGTATCGCCGCATTATTAAGGCAACTGCTGAGAATGAACTGATGCTTGACCTGCATGGAGCCTACAAGCCAGACGGCATTGAACGAACTTATCCACACATGCTAACCAGAGAAGGAGTTATGGGTGGCGAATACTATAAATTCTCTGATAAGATGACTCCGGAACACAATGTAACGCTGGCTTATACCCGCTTGTTGGCTGGACAGATGGACTATACTCCTGGTGGTTTTCTCAATGTAACCCAAAAACAGTTCAAACAGCAATCTCCGACACTTGTTTCGAACACCCGTGCTGCAGAACTCGCAAAATTCGTAGTATATGAAAGTCCGTTTATGTGTTTCTGTGAGCATCCAGACAATGTATATGGTCAAGTGGGTGAAGACTTTTTGCAGAAAGTTCCAACCACATGGGACAATATCAAATTCTTAGGAGGAACACCTGACACTTATATTGCTTTAGCCAAAAAGACCGGTGAACAATGGTATGTGGGCATCATTAACAACAGTCAACAGCGCACCATCAACCTGGACTTGAGTTTCTTGCCAAAGGGCAACTATCGATTAGAATTCTGGAAAGATGGTAAGAAAGCCAATTCTGTGGCAACCGATTGTGAACATAAGATTATAAAGATATCTTCTGCCAAGGCATTGAACGTTAAATTAGCTAATGCTGGAGGATATGTTTGTGTCATCAGTAAATAGTGATTTCTTTATGAACGTGTCGCTCTTCTAGTGGCTTTTTACGTTCAAGAGGGTGTGTCATTCACCAATGATACACTCTCTTTTATATTATATTTCTGTTACTGTGAGAATGTTGGAACGATTACCCCAAGTAATCAGATTGCAGGAAAGTAATAAATTAAGCATTAATAATTTGTTTTTAAAACAAAGTTTTTTCTTTGCCATATAAAAAACTATATTGTAATTCCAGATGATTATGAAGATGTGTAGTTTTGAGATAGAAACGTTTTTTAGAGTACCTTTTGATTATGAAAATGAATACGAAAGCATAATGCTGGAATTAACTGATGAACAGTTTAACCGTTATTGTGATGCCTTGCGAAGATGGGAAGCAACAGATGAGTGGAAAAACTGGGATATAGAAAATGATTATTTTATTCACAGAGATCTGCCGGATATTTGGCAGTTGCTTGTTGAATTCGCGGAATTCGCGCGAATGAAAAGTGTGTTAAAAGCGTTAAAACTTGGAAAAACGGACAAAATTACGTCTAAATCCCTTGGAAAAACGGACGGAATATAGTACTTTTGCCTTGGAAAAACGGACAAAATGCATCCGTTTAATATTAGAAAAGAGGACAAAAAATGATTAAGCGTAAGATAGACAGATATTTAGCTGACTTTTTCGATACCCATAAGAAAGCGTTGATGTTGACAGGAGCAAGACAGATAGGGAAAACATATTCTATCCGTCGTTTCGGTCATGAACATTTTGAAAGATTCGTTGAAATCAATTTCATTGAAAATCCGGGTTTGGTAAAGGTCTTCAGCAAGGCGAAGAACTGTCAAGACATCTTGTTGCGTCTCTCCACAGTGACCAGCCAGGATTTAATAAAGGGTAATACTCTTGTGTTTTTTGATGAAGTGCAGGAATGCCCGGAAATTGTAACTGCCATCAAGTTTTTGGTAGAGGAGGGGAGTTATCGCTATATTTTAAGTGGTAGCTTATTGGGTGTGGAAATTAAGAATCTCCGTTCAGCTCCAGTGGGATATATGGATGTGAAAGATATGTATCCGCTTGATTTTGAGGAGTTTGCAACTGCCGTTGGTATCAACGATAGAATTATAGATGTTTTGAGGAAACATTTTACAGAAGGGACGCCTGTAGATGAATTCATCCATGAAAAGATGATGGAGGTATTCCGCCTTTATCTTATTGTAGGTGGAATGCCTGCAGCTGTTGATAAATATCTGGCTACCAATAATCTGCAAAATGTAATGGCAGAGCAGCAGGCTATCATACGTCTTTATAAGCAGGATATAGCGAAATATGACCCTGACCATAAATTGTATATTCAAGAAATCTTTGACAGGATTCCTGCTGAGCTTGATGCCAAGAACAAGCGTTTCATATTGAAGAACCTGAATGAAAACATCAAGTTTTCACGTTATCAGAACAGTTTCTTGTGGTTGAAGGATGCTGGTGTCGCTCTGCCGGTATATAATGTTGAGGAGCCTACTGTGCCTTTGATTTTGTCAAGCAGCCGAAACTTATTCAAGCTGTTTATGGCAGATATTGGTCTTTTGGCAAGTCTTTATGCAGATGGCATCCAGCTGAAGATTTTGGATAACGAACCGTCCATCAACTTTGGTTCGATATATGAGAATGCGGTGTCACAAGAACTCCAGGCGCATGGCTTCCAGTTGTATTATTATAACAACAAGCGGCAGGGTGAACTGGATTTTGTGATAGAGCAAAATGGTGAGATGTTGCCTTTAGAGGTTAAATCGGGCAAGGATTATGAGCGTCACAAAGCGCTTACGAATGTGATGAACTCTACAACCTATCAGGTTTCAAAAGCCTATGTGTTGTGTAACGATAATGTGAAGAAGGTGGAAAAAATCACTTATCTCCCTATTTATATGCTGATGTTTATCAAGAATGAACAGAAACTTCCTACCCAATACACCCTTGATTTAAGCGGACTGGTTTAAGGAGTTGGTTTAACTAACCTTTAAATTTTTGAGTACCTTTTGATTGTGAGAATTGGTACGAAAGAAACAACTGAAGAATGGATGAGTAGGGATGATGTAGATGGGGAAGGTGACAACAAACTAAAAGCGTAAACCTGATTTTACTTAGGCTTACGCTTTTGCATGTTGTAGTTCTTTTAAGAGTATTGTTATTCACAATGGTATTACTCGCATTGGTGGAAGGGCATTTTATACGGATAATCTCCAATGTGCTGTTAGTTTATCCATCCAAGCAGGGACACCAGATAGGCGTTCCAGTTGATGGCAATTTCGTTTGAGGCATAGCTGCCGACGTTATCCTGGTAGGATTCATCTGGAATATTGGAAGCATAGGCTGGTACGAATTCTGCATCTTCCCGTCCCTTGTTGGCTCCTCCAGCCACAAGACCAGGTACTGGTTCCTTGATATTGTCGGCTGCAGAGATACGGTGGTGGATATTCATGACCCTCTGGGTGCCGAAGCCTGTCAGGTAGCAATAGCCTGTGGCGTTACGTCCAAAGAAATAGTCTAAGGTGGAAAGGGCGGCTTGCCTATATTTGTTGTCCTTTGTCAGGGCATACTCGTACATTTGGGCAATGCCTCTTCCCAGGCAGCTTTCAGAGTTGCTTCCCCAATGGAAGTCTTGGGCATTGTTGCCGAAGATACTATGGAATGAAGAGGTAGCCAGTTCTTGGATATCCTCATCACATTTTTTCTTAAGAGATTCTTTGATCTCTTTCATAGGGAGCTTGCCGGCATCTGGGGTGCCAAGGAGTTCCTGGTTTACCCATTGGAAGATGCCCAGGCCTGCCACGTTACCCCAGGATGGAATGCTGAATTCATCCGGAACAAACTGTTTTGCCTGTTCCAGGTAGGATGTTTCAGAGGTTGTGAGGTATAGTTCTGTAGCAGCCCAGAAGAACTCGTCTTCTGTGTGGTTGTCACCATAACCACCCGTTTGGATGGCTGGCGAGAATTTCTTGTTGTTTCCATCCTGGTCGTAATAGACAGTGGGGTGTTTAACAGCCCATGCGTATGCTTTTTCTGCTGATTCTATGGCTTGTTGGCAGAAGCTTTGGAACTCAGGGAATCTTTGGTAGATTCTGGCAGCCAGTGCCATGGTGGCAGCAAAGTCGAGAGCAGCGGTGGTGGTTTTCTGTACCACATAACGTTGCTGCTTGCAGTCCTCTGGCATCACGAATCCCTCAAAGTTAGGGGTGGTGAGTTTATGATATACTCCTCCATCGGTTGGATCCTGCATGGTGAGCATCCACTCCAGATTATACATCATCTCATCCAGGATATCCGGTATCTTATTGTCGGATTCCGGAATTAGAAGATTGAGAGAATTGAATCTATCCTGATGGGGCTGGTAGGACTGCAGAATCAGTCCGAGGGTAAATCCAGAATTGACGATATACTTGTTATAGTCGCCCGCATCGTACCATCCCTTGGGAGAGGATATGATGGTTCCCGCAGGTCTTTTAGGGGTTGCAGCCGAAGGATGCACCATGACATGAGAGTCCAGGTGAGCTGCCGGGCGTGCGTACTCGCCAGCATACTTTCTTTCCAAGCTCTCCCCAGAACGCTGATAGTAATAGCCTTTGATGGATGCTTTCAAGGCTTCCGTATAGGGATCGCTGGAAATGATGAAGCTTTGTTGATGTCTTCCTGCTACCAGGGTATATCTGCCAGGCTTGGTGATAGAGGAGAAGTCTATCTCCTGGCGGATCTTGCTGGAGAATGGGGATTTCTTGGTGGTTGCATGTTTTGTGCGCCAGACGGTTTTACCCTCTTGGTCTCTGATTAGGAAGCTTTTGGTCTTTGCCTCCGGCTCAATGGTTGCTATCTTGCTTTCATGGATCAAATAGCCAACCTGGTTAACCTTGATGGGATTCTTCTCTGAAGAAGCTGGCATCGTTACTGCTGTCAGCAGCGCCATGGTGGTTAAGATTACTTTTCTCATTTTGCCTTGTTTTTAAAGTGTTATTGTTGTTTTATGCTTATTGTCTGCAAAGATAGTTATTTTAGTTGGAAATTGTTTCTGTTTTCTGGATTATTTTTGCTTTTAGTATGGGTTATTCTTTGTTGAGCCTTTTTGTTTCTATGGGACGGAACGTTTTAGGTCTCGTTCCGTCCCATATTATCATTTCCAGATATAGGTATTGAAAGAATGAGGTGTAGCCTTTACGTTCAGGAACTTCTTGCCTGCCTTAACAGTCAGAGCTGCATCTGAATCTGTAAAGTTGCCCACTGTCACTATATACTGACCCTTTTTATCCTTGAACACCACGACAGGGGTCTTGCTGTATTCACGGCCTGCATACGCCAGCATCTGGGTGCCCTTCTGTACGAAATGGCTGAAGTGCTTATATGCATAATACTCTGCCGTATATCGCATTTTGCGGGTTTTACCATCTACCTGGATTAAGGCATTCTGGGTCCAGCCCCATGGCGAGATGCCGTTGTCCTTCAGGATGAAGTTCCAGTTATAATACTCATCACAGCCGTTTCCCAGATTATCCGCCAAGAGGAAGAAGGTATGCTCTCCAGCCTTCCAGTCCATGGAGCCGTTTCCGCATTCACTCTCGCTCACCATGAAGCGATGGTTAGGATAGCGCTTGCGCATTTCCGGAAGATTGTTTCTGCATTCCCATTGGGTTCCGATTCCCTTTATGTTAGCCTGGAGAGTCTTGTCGTCCAGAATCTTCTCCACATAGTCGAGTCGGTTGGTGTTGAAGGTTCCTATCCATAAATCCACCTCTGGATGCTTCTTGGCAAGGGTAGGAGCGAGATATTCATTGTTGAATTTCAGGGTTCCTTCTGCAGTCCACGCACATCCCGGGTATGGAGTATAGGAGTAGGCTTCGTTCTGGTACATTACCTTGGTGATAGGCAAACCTTCCTCCTTATACAGCTCGATGAATTTGCAGAACATATCTGCGTAGCACTGCAGATAACGAGGGTCCTGAATGAAAAAGTCCTGAGTGGCAAGGCGGCGTGGGAACACTCCATTACGGTCGCCAAGGAGTTTCATCTCATCAGCATCCACCTGCCTGCCATCGTCCATATAGAGCAGATAGCTCTGACGGGGATCCATTTTGTTATATTGGCTTGGGGAAACTGGATAATCGTGGTTGATCTTCATCCATACAGGTGGGCTCCATGGCGACATGAAGAGTTGCAGATTGGGCTGATACTTCTGGGCCGCACGAGCCAGAGGAATGATGTTGCGCTTGTCGTGTTCTATATTGAAGTACTTGAGGGCGAAATCTCCATCCACATCGTCACAGCTATACCAGGCACGGGCATAGTCGTTGGCATTCATGGAAACTCTGCCGTTGGTAAACTTGAGGTCTCCTTCTGGAGAATACAGGTTATACATCACCTCATCCTGTTCCTTTCTGGTAAGCATATTGAATGCATCCCAGTCCAATTCATTGAATGTTGTACCGAAAGCTACGAATCGGGTTCCCTTGCTCTGTTCATTTACCTCGGCAACAACCTTTCCTGTGGCTTTGCCTGCCAGGGCAGTCTGGGATTTTTTCCAAGACTGCTCCTGGGTTGTTGAATACGATGTTACTTTCTGGGCGCTCATACATGCGCATGTCATCAACATGACAGATGTTAAGATAATCTTTTGCATAGTTGCTATTAATTAACGTACAAAAATTGTTTCACTGATTGTCTTGTCAAATTTTGAAGAAGAGACGGTGACGGTTGCTTTTCCTGGTTTGTTCCCACTTCTAATTACTACGATGGCTCTACCCTTATAGGTTGTTACCTTGGAAGAAGTCTTTGGCTCAAGATCCTTGAGATTTGCCGATGCAGCAGCAAGAAGCGTTGCCCTTCCCTTGACATCCACGTTTAATGGTATGTTGGCATCAGGTACTATGTTGCCGTTCTTGTCTATTACCTCCAGGGTGATATATGCAAGGTCCTCGCCGCTAGCTAGAATATGCTTTCTATCAGCCGTGAGCTTGATGGAAGCTAGTTCTCCGCTTGTCTGGAGGATGCTTTCCTTCACTTCCTGTCTATTGGCATCGAGAGATACGGCTTTCAGAACGCCTGGTTGATAGGGCAGTGTGATGACTGCCTTATACTCGGTATCTATGCCAACTTGCTTCTCTGCAACAAGCTGATCGTTCAGATACAGGCGGACTCTTGGAGACTTGGAGTAGATTTCCACATCGATATTCCTGCCTTCCCATCCCTGCCAGTTCCAGGATTCCCAGGTAGGCCATACCGACCATTGGGTTTCTGAGATATGCCCTTTGTAGTAGAAGTCAGGCTCCTTTACAGCAAGATAGATATCTGGTGAACCATCTTTTAGATTCCAGAGCATGCTGCGATAGTGGGAGATAGGCTTTCTCCATCCAGTGAGGTCAACATCACCGCAATAGGCTCCATGATAAGGGTAGTGATTTTCCTGATAATGCTCTTTTCTGGATTCGCCTTCATAATGGAACTGTCCGATGGCTGATTCTCCCAGATAATCCAATCCTGTCCAGACCATATCTCCGATGATGTAAGGGCGCTCCACGGTATGCTTCCAGTTGGCAAAGGCATCTCTTGGATAACTTTCTGTCTGCCACATCACTCTTTCAGGGCATCGCTCGTGGTCACTTTCTGCTTTGTGCATCATATAATTGTAGCCCACTATATCCAGAACCGCTGCATGAGGGTCGAAAATCTCCCAATCATGATCCCAGGAGCAGAGAGCCTCCGTTACTGGACGGGTGTTATCGAGAGATGTGATGACCTTCTTGAATTTCTGGGCGGTTTGAATCACCTTGATTTCCTTGCGTTCTATTACCTCGTTGCCGATGCTGTAGGAAATGATGCATGGATGGTTACGGTCGCGGAGTACCATGGCTTTGAGATCTTCCTGGTAGCAGGAGTCTATGGCAAGATGATAGTCATATTTGGTCTTCTCTGTATACCAGCCGTCATAGGCTTCATCTATGACCATCATACCCAGGCTGTCGCAAGCATCGAGCATGGCTCGTGTCTGTGGGTTGTGGGAAGTACGGATCAGATTGAATCCTGCTTCTTTCATCAATCTTACCTTGCGGATTTCTGCAGCGTCGAATGCCATGGCGCCAATCACTCCATTGTCATGGTGGACACAAGCTCCATTGATAAGGGTAGGCTGGTCATTTAGCAGGAACCCTCTTTGGGCATCATATCTGAAGGTACGGATGCCATGCTTGACGTTCAGTTCTCCCACTTGAATATCATAGAGCTTGGGATGTGCAGGAGACCATAGTTCCACATTCTTTAGCACTCGTCTCTCATTGAGCTTATCCTGATAGGTAATGCGGATTGCTGCAGAGTCGGCATGTGTGCCATCTTTAGACATACCATAGATCTTTTCTGTTTGGATGAATAGCTGCTGAGGGGCATCCATTTTATTCTCATGGTATTTTTCCAGCCATACATGTCTATAGATTCCCGATCCACTATACCATCGGCAGTTGGGTTGCTTGGAATTATCCACACGAACAGCGATGGTATTGATACCTTTTTTGATATAAGGAGAGATCTTGACCTTGAAAGGTGTGTAGCCATAGAAGTGAGTGCCAACTTGGATGCCATTCACGAAAACCTGGCTGTTCTGGTAGATTCCTTCGAAGTGGAGCCAGAGGCTCTCGCCTTTGCCAGTTTTCAGGTCTGTATCCCTCACCTGCTTTCTATACCAGCCGATACCGCCTGGGTAGTATCCACCTCCATTCGCAGTAGGTGCATCAGCCTTGGGGCTATGATAGATATCCCAGTCATGGGGAAGGTTTACTCTTGTCCACTTGCCGTCATTACAAGAGGGAAGTTGTGCTTCCTTCACATCCTGCTCTATGAATTTCCAGCCAAAATCAAAGTTCTGCACCTTACTTTGTCCACACGTTGGAGTAGTTATGCAGGCGACTACCCCAAGTGTAATGATTAAACGTTTCATATCTTTTTTGAATTTTAATTTAGTAAATGAAGAGTGGCTGCATGATAGTAACTGCCCGCTTCGTTTGAAAATGAAACAATAGACTGAATCCAGATGATGTAGTTTAAGGCTACTGATGCCATCGGTGGTCCTTTGCTAAGATTTGTTTTGTTGTTTATTGATTGCAAAGGTAGTAATTTTTGGTGGAATCGTATCTCTTTTCTGAAGATTTTTGCCCTACAGTATTACTTTTTCTTGTTTTTGTGATGGTCGTGTATCTTGTTTAAGTATTATTGCGTTATGGAAATAAGCAGAAAGAAAATTATTCAACCGTACAGGTCGAACATTTTTCCATCAAAAAAATACGTTATTTCGATTTTTTTTCGTAATATTGCACTCAAAAACAACATTAAAGGCTATTGATATGAAACGATTCTTTATTTCAATGATAGGTATCATCACATGTATGAACCTGATGGCACAAACTCCAGTCAGTTTTTATGACTCATTGCCTTCTGAAGGCTTTGGCCCCATAGATGAGTCGGCATCTACGGCAAATCTCCTGGAATTCAACAGCCATGACAAGGAAGGTAAAACTATAGATATCAGCAAGAGAAACAAGCATGTACGTCAGCTTGACCCCATCAAGGATGCTGAGACAATCGGAAAATACTCCAATGCAAGTTGTTTTTTGAATTGGTAAAAAAGAAGATTATTTATGTCAAAAAAGAAGATATTCAGATGCCAGGAATGTGGGTACGAGACCGAAATATATGAGGGACGTGGTTTCATGGGGCAGCACATTGAAGCCATGTCTTGTCCAGACTGCAGGAACATAGTACCTCTAGTGGTGGGTGGAGTGATAGGTGATGCTGCACCTAGCTTCAACTCTCTTGTGGGAAGACTGTGTCTGAGATGCGGATCGGACAGAATTCACAGGTGGGATATGCACACCTGTCCCAAATGCGGAGGAAAGATGCACCCCACGGGTGAAGAAGAATTTTGGACATAAAAACTAGCCTTTGCAGGAAAAAGGAAATTCTTTTCTAAACCTGTTTTTCAATCCATGCCATCAATACCGCTACTGCATATTGCTGTTCTTCTCTTGTCAGCTGTCTTCCGGCAGGTATATGATGCCATTTGAAGAAACATCCACGGCAGCAGCAGCCTGTAGCATGCTGAGCTATAAATACAGGATGCCCTCTCATCGGCGTCTGCTTGCCGTCATTGGGAATCACGGCAGGAGCAAGGCGTTTGGCAACGAAATCCTCTGTATGTTTACGGATGGTTTCCAAGCCCTTTTCTGCAATATATTCCTTATCCCTCTTCGAAAGGTGAAAACGGCTGCGGAATGCTGATTTGGAAAGTCTTTCAAACAGACCTGTCAAGTCATACTCTTTGTCTGTAGAGGTATGGTTTTCCTCGTTTTCTGAAGAGACAGTATCTTTCTGATAATTCTCTTTCTCCTCTGGAAATAAATTGAGTTCTACATATCTGGCATGGTTTGCCCTTGAATCTTTTTTCATATCTATTTATCTCCTATATCTGTTTCATCCTTGTAGCCAGAATTAACTCTCCACAGGGCGAGTTGTAATGTTGGATGTTTATTTGCTGCATTCTATCAAATACGATTAAACTTCTTGCAAAAATAATAAATATTCTCAGATTTCGCAAGATAAAGTACAATATGGCATTCTTATTTATAATATATTATACTTTTATTGAACTTTTCTTTGAGTTTTGTCATATTTTCATTAACTTTGCCTGCAAAACTATCATTAAGAGTTACCCTTTAAAATAAATGTATTATGCAGATATTATTGGCAAATGCCAAAATCATGTTTGATAAGGCTGATAGGGCAGCTGTTTCAAAGCCACTTTTCCAGTCTGTGGCAGAAATGTTGGCTGCAGAAATGGCTAAGTTGGACGTAGAGGAATTGGCTAGGCAACTTGATTGCAGCCACAAGATAGCTTTGGAAAACTGGAAACGCTATCGTAATTTTATGGCTGCAGAGAAGATACCTGCCATACTTTCCTACAATGGACAGGCGTATAAGCATCTACGTGCCAACACTTTGGGAGAAGAATCCCTGCAGTATGCCCAGAAACATCTCTGGATTACCTGCTTTCTCTATGGATTGCTTCGGCCGATGGATGGCATCGTGCCTTATCGTATGGAGCATTGCGTGACGCTTGAAGCTACAAACGACAAGCCGGTCAATCAATTTTGGAAAGATAAACTGACCGATGTTCTTATCCACAGTGTGAAAGCTGACGATGGCATACTTATCCATCTCTCTACGGCAGAATATGAACATCTGTTTGATTGGAAGAGAATTTGCAGGGAAGTGAAAGTCATCCAGCCCCTCTTTTATGTTCGCCAGAAGGATGGTAGGCTGAAAATGCAGGCTGTGTGGGCCAAATCCTGCCGTGGAGCTATGGTGAGATACATTCTAAGCAACCAACTTGCTACTCCAGAAGAATTGGCAGCCTTCAGTTACGAAGGTTTTGAATACACACCAGAATTAGGAGAAGTGGCTTTTCCGCATTTCGTTCGTAATATAACAAAATAGTACTTTTTTACTTTTCCTACATCAAAGATGATATCTTGGAAGACAAGGGAGCGGACTAGGCAATGCTTTAGTCCGCTCCCTTGTTTAATTTAGTTTAAATCCTGAAAAATTCTTGTTTATCTCTAGGTAAAATTGTATTTTTGCCGTGGAGAAAGTTATGTTCAGCAGTGCCGAACTTATATTCAACACTGCTGAACTTAAGTTCAACACTGCTGAACATAGATTCAACACTGCTGAACATGGATTTCTTCTAATAATAAAGACTATTATCCTTAAGAGTATAGGTGAATGCATTTAAGGATGCAAACCATCTCTTCCAGGATTACGGTCTCTCTTTATAAATGATGATGTAGAACTTAATAAGGAAAGGAATCGATATGGCAAAGTACAAGTTGCAGGAGATGTCGGATGTTCATCATACCGGCAAGCGTAAGGTTTATCCCAAGATGGTAGTCAACCGCACTCTATCTCGCAAGGAATTCATCGAAAGGATGCAGGGTTATCATCGTGGTATTTCGGCAAGCACCACGGAGGCAGTGCTGATGGATGTGGAAGATATGCTGGTTGAGATGCTCTCCATGGGCTATAATGTGAATCTGGAGGGCCTCGGTACCTTCTCTCTATCCTTGGGCTTCGAGGATGACAAGCCTACGGAGATGCAGGGCGATGACGACAAGATGACCCATCGCAAGGTAGGCGTAAGAGATGTGAACTTCAAGGCATCTCCCGATTTCATCAAGTCTGTGAAGCTGGCAGCCGACCGTGATCTGGAGCGGGATATGGGTGGCGTAAAACTGATATTGAAAAAGAAATATACCCGAGAGGAGCGTATCGCCCGAGCCCTGGATGTCATCGATGAGAAAGGCTTCATCGGGCTTACCGACTATGCCTACATCAACAACTTGAGCCGCACAGCCGCCTCATTGGAGCTGAAGGAGATAGACCATGACGAGACTGTTCCTATCCGCTCTGTGGGTCGGCACAGCCATAAGGTTTGGGTGAGGAGAAAAAAAATAAGATAAAGTATGATTTCTCATCATTTTCTTTGGTAGTTAGGAAATATTATTGTAGTTTTGCACAAAGAAAGAAAAAGTCTAAAAAGTAGTAGATATGGAACAGAAGAAGAAACGCGTATATCGCAAGCGCATCCCTTATGGCATGATGAATTTTGAGGATGTTAGAAAGGATGATTGCTATTATGTGGATAAGACTCCGTTCATAGAAGAAATGGAGGCAGCAAATAAGTTTTTCTTTTATATTCGCCCTCGCCGTTTCGGCAAGAGCCTTACCCTTTCTATGCTCCAGAATTACTATGATGTGAACAAGAAGGATAAGTTTGAACAGCTCTTTGGTGACCTTTACATAGGTAAGAATCCAACCCCTGAGCGTAATTCCTATTTGGTGCTGAATCTGAATTTCTCTGTAGTTGCAGCTGGTATCGACGATTATAAGGATGGTTTGGATGCTACCTGTAACATGTCTTATAATTTTTTCTGTGATGTTTATCAGCAGTATCTTCCAGAAAATATCAAGGAGGAAATGAATAAGCAGGAAGGGTGTATCGACCAATTGCAATATATCTGTCAGGAGTGTGATAAAGTTGGTCAGCAAATCTATCTCTTCATAGATGAGTACGATCATTTTACCAATAAGATTCTTGCTGAGCCGCAATATATGACCGGTTATCGCAAGCAGACGCATGGCGAAGGCTATCTGCGTCTCTTCTTCGATGCGGTAAAGGCGGCTACAAGTACATCCCTGAAGCGTGTTTTCGTAACAGGTGTCAGTCCTGTGACGATGGATGATTTGACCAGTGGTTTCAACATCGGCACCAACTATTCCTTGAGCGCCGAGTTTAACGAGATGACGGGATTTACGGAGGAAGAAGTGCGTGAGATGTTGACCTACTATTCTTCGGTTTGTCCTTTCCGTCATTCCGTGGATGAACTTATCCAGGTGATGAAGCCATGGTATGATAACTACTGCTTTGCTGAGGAGGTTTATGGAGAAACAACGATGTATAACTCAGTGATGGTGCTGTATTTCATAGACCAGTATATTAGTAGCAGATGTAGAATCCCGAAATATATGATAGAGGATAACATCCGTGTAGATTATAACAAGCTTCGTATGCTCATCCGCCACGACAAGGAGTTTGCTCATGATGCCAGCATCATCCAGCATCTGGTTACGGATGGATTTGTTACGGGAAACTTGAAAAGGGGATTTCCTGCCGAGAGCATCAACGATCCGGACAATTTCGTCAGTTTGCTCTTTTACTTTGGCATGTTGACCATTGATGGAACCTATCGTGGCAAGACCAAGTTTGTGATTCCAAACGAGGTGGTTAGAGAGCAGATCTATGCTTATTTGCTGAGCACCTATAAGGAGAACGAACTGGCTTACGATACCTATCAGAAGAGTGATTTGGAGAGTGGCTTTGCTTATGATGGTGATTATAAATCCTATTTCGGCTTTATAGCCGATGCCATCAAGCGCTATTCTTCTCAGCGTGACCGGCAGAAGGGTGAGTCGTATGTGCATGGCTTTACCTTGGCGATGACCTGTCAGAATATGTTCTATCGTCCTATCTCTGAACTGGACAACCAGGCTGGTTATGCCGACATCTTCCTGCGTCCGCTCCTGGAGAATTATCCGGATATGGAGCATTCATATATTGTGGAGTTGAAATACTGCAAGGCGGATGCCACCGATGAGCAGGTGGCGAAGCTGAGAGAGGCAGCTATCGCTCAGGTTAATCGCTATGCAGATAGTGATGTGGTGAAGACTGAGGTAAAGACCACCCGCCTTCACAAGATAGTTGTGATATTCAGGAGCGTGGATATGGTGGTGTGTGAGGAGATAGAATAATGTGTTTTGCTGCATTTAAAATCTGATGCTGAATGGCGTTTTTGTGTCTTAAAGTGAAGAAAGTCGTCCTTTTCTTTGGCATTACCAATTCTTTTCGTTAATTTTGTGGCGTTAATTTAAAAGAAAGGAATAAGATGGAAACGATTAATATTCAGTTTCAAGTACCTTCTACAGGTCAATATACGCTTGACGAATTTGTCGCCAAGCTCAAAGACTATGCAGAAAAATTAGCCAGTTCTATCTCCAAGTCTGGAAATAGTTACCAGGAAAGATATATGAGCCAGGCAGAGCAGGAAGCCTATGTGGCAGAAAGCCTCAACCGTGCTCTTGATGAAATGGAAGCTCATAAGAAGAATGGGACTAAGCCGATGGATGCTCGTGAATTGTTGAGAAGACTTCGAGAAGAGGAGGCGTAGTATGAATGTTAAGATTTATACGGAAAAAGAATTTGAGCGACAACTTAGAAAGCTTTCCAAGAAATATCGTTCAATGCTTGATGATTACGATGCTTTTCTTACAGGCTTAGAACAGGATCCTTTTCAAGGTACTAGTCTTGGCAAAGGTGTCAGAAAGGTAAGAATGGCAATAGCTAGTAAGGGTAAAGGTAAGAGTGGTGGTGCAAGGGTCATCACTTATAATCTTTACCAGGAAGGAGATTCCATTATCATTGATTTGTTGACAATCTATGATAAAGGAGAAATCTCTAATATCTCTGATGAGTTTATCAGTTTTTTGCTTGATAAACGTAAAAATGGATAATACGCAGAATAAGAATCTGGAAAAAGAATATGGCAGCAACTGTTTTTAATCAAGCACAGCTTGAACTTTTAGATATGATGCAATGGGTAAAAAGCCCAGAAGCATTGGCAGAATTGAAGCAGGTTATCTCTGATTTCTTTGCCAAGAAGGGACAGGAAGAATTAGATGCAATGTGGGAGCGTGGGGAAATGACAGAAGAAAAGCTGAAGAGCTTTGAGACATTGCATGAAAGAACTCCTTATCGAGGATTAAGGAATTTGTAGATTGTGTGATTGTGGAACTTTATTGTATTTCATAACGAGGATTGCCTTTCAGTATTTTTGATGCTGAAAGCTTTTTTGTGTCTTAAAGCGAAGAAAGTCGTTCTTTTCTTTGGCATTTCCAATTCTTTTCGTTAATTTTGTAGCGTCATTTCCGAGATGGCTGGCAAAGGGATGCTGGCTGAAAAGTCTGGGGATTGGTACTATTTTATGAGAAAGACGTTTACTCGTTTTCTTCTGGTTTGTTGGAACCTAGGAAATTTCAAGAATCGCTTAGAAGGAGGCAGATGTGAGCGCCTATGCATATTCGTATATATGCAGCACGAAGTGCGCCCTTTCGTAAGGAGGGGTGTGCTTGGTGCTATACTATATATACTATGGCGGCGTAGGCTCTATCACAAAGCACTCTTGGCGATACAGGTTTTCCTAGGACCTACAACAAGCAAGATAAGGCAAGTGATAGAACTCCTACGCCGTTTCTTGTAGATATAGCTTCATGGTAGAAAAGAAAAGTTCTTGTTTAGGGAGTTGGCAAGAAGAGAAGAAATGAACCAATGGAAACTAAACAGTATAACAGCCTCTTTTCCTTCATTTGGAACATAGCGAATGATGTGCTTGTACATGCCTTTGAAAAGGGTGACTACAAGAAAATCATCCTCCCTTTTATGGTGCTTCGACGTATCGACGTGTTGTTGGAACCTACTAAGCAACAGGTCTTGGATAAGAAAGCCTTTTGCGATAAGAACGGCTTGGCGGAATATGAGCCTTTCCTGACTAAGGTGACGGGCTATCTTTTTTATAATACATCTGCCTTTACTATGAGTACATTGAAGAATGAGATAGATCCTCAGCGACTCAAGATGAATGTCATCGAGTATTTCAATGGCTTCTCGGAAGATGTGCAAGATATTATCGACAAGTTCAAACTCCGTCAGCAAGTAGATAACTTGACGGAAGTTGGTCGTTTGGGGTCGCTTTTAGAGAAGTTCACCGACGGAAACATCAACCTTTCTGTCAATCCAGTGATGGAAGAGACAACCGATGAGAATGGAAATGCTGTTATGGTGGAACGCTTGCCTGGACTTGACAACCATACGATGGGAACTATCTTTGAGGAGTTGCTTCGTAAATTCAATGAGGAAAACAATGTGACAGAAGCTGGTGAACATTTTACGCCTCGCGACTACGTTCGCCTGTTGGCAGACCTTGCTGTCGTGCCTATTAAGGATAAGTTGGCCAATAACACTTATCATATTTATGATGGTGCTTGTGGTACAGGTGGTATTCTTACTATTGCTCAAGAAGAGATAGAGCGTATCGCCAAAGAGCAAGGAAAGCAGGTGAAGACAAGTATTTTCGGTCAAGAATTGCAAGCTGATACCTATGCTACCTGTAAGGCGGACTTGATGATTTCGGGCAATATCAACAAGTTTACGTATAAGCTTGATTCGGGTGAGCATCAGTATATTGCCTTTGGTTCAACAATTAGCCAAGATGGTCATGCTGGTGAGAAGTTCGACTTCTGTATCTCCAATCCTCCTTTCGGCACACCTTGGAAGGAAGACCTAAAAAACTGGGGCTTGGGAGATAAGAAGGAAGTAATTGATTGATCCTCGGTTCGTCCATAGTTCAGATGCCTCCTTGACAACAGCTTCTGAACTAATCAGTTTTATTCCAGACATAGGTGATTGTCAGATGCTTTTCTTAGCAAACAATGTGAGCCGTATGAAGGATACGCCTCTTGGTACCCGTATCGTAGAAGTGCATAATGGCAGCTCACTATTTACTGGCAATGCTGGGGGAGGCGAGAGTAACTTGCGCCGATACATTATTGAGAATGATTTGCTCGAAGCTATCATCGCCATGCCTGAGAAGGACTTTTATAACACTGGTATTTCTACTTATGTTTGGGTGGTGACCAATCGTAAGGAGGAACGCCGTCGTGGTTATGTCCAACTGATTGATGCTAGCAATATCAGTACGCCTTTGCACAAGAACTTGGGCGAGAAGAATTGTGAGACAACAAAGGAAGACCGCCGTCGTATCCTTCAACTTTTGATGGATTTCAAAGAAACACCTGAAAGCAAGATATTCCGCAATGAGGAGTTTGGCTATTGGCAAGTTCCTGTGCTTCGTCCGAAGAGAGACAAAGAAGGGAACATCGTGATGAAGAAAGGAAAGGTTGTCATGGCAAAGAATCGCAATGAGATGGAGTTGGTTCCATTGCTCTATCCTGGAGGAATTTCAGCATATTATGAGAAGGAAGTAAAACCATATGATTCCGAAGTCGAATTTGGTGAACCGACGTTAGGTTATGAAATACTTTTTGCTAAGTATTTTTATACTCCAACTCATTTGCGTTCTTTAGAACAAGTTATGGATGATGTTAAAGAGATAGGAGCGGATATTTATAAGTTGCAATTGGAGATAGAAAGTGTTGTAACTCGTGGTATAAATTCTGACGTGAAGTTCAAATCAACTAATATTCCTTGGTTGCCAGAAATTCCAGAGCATTGGCAAATCAAACCTATACGTTCATTACTTCGTGAAGTTACAGAGAAATCAGAAACGGGAGATGAAGAACTGCTAAGTCTTTCACAATATACAGGTATATCATATAAAAAAGATGCAAAAAATACAGGTATGTTTGAGGCAGAGAGCACTATAGGTTATAAGAAAGTATATCCAGGTCAGTTTGTTATGAATATTATGCTTGCTTGGAATGGTAGTTATGCTGTGTCGGATCTGGAGGGGATAATAAGTCCTGCTTATTGTGTTTTCGACTTCGTTTCAGATTGTGATAAATTGTATTATCATTATTTGCTAAGATTGGGCATATATTCGGGTGCTTTCAAAACGGCATCGCGAGGAATAATAGATAGCCGGTTGAGGCTTTACCCTAATCGTTTCTATCCTTTTCCTATTATTTGTCCACCAATAGAGGAACAACACGCTATCGTCTCATATATTACCGAGCGAGTAGCAAAGATAGATTCTCTGATAGAGAAGTTGAACAAAGAAATTGAGTGTATCAAAGAATATAAGCAACGCTTGATAAGCGATGTTGTTACAGGTCAAATTAAAGTGTCTTAGCTATGAGTAATGAAAATAATAATTCTGGTTGTTTTGCAATAGTATTAGGTATTATAGCAATAGTTGTTGTCCTTTATATCGTATTAGGATTCTTTGGCAATTTATTTGCATACCATAATACTGGAAATATTGAAGCGGCTAACGGTGCAGCAATATTTTTGCTATTGATAGTAGGAGTTATTGGTGTTGTATTGTATATAAAGAATAATTAGGTTATAGTTATGGATACATCAGTGCTGCCCCTCAAAAAGTAGACACAGAAAGGTGGAAAACTGATGGAAAATGATTACCTTTGCAAGCAGATAGAGTTGTGTGCCCTGTAGAGAGGGCGTAGCCCGAACGTA
>NZ_JBQKLN010000035.1:0-42520 GCF_052116205.1 Prevotella sp. Sow4_E9_plate
CAAGTGGGTACACCCCGAACCGAACTTTAATTAGCAAGATTTTCAAAGATCTCTCGTGCTTACAGCGTATAGCTGCTTAGCACATTATTGAATTATTAACGAACTATTGATTGTATAATCTATTATATAAATAGGTATGGAAGGGTACTTACGAGGTGCCGGAAAGCCTCCCGGAAGTCGTCATGATAGTCCTGACGAGTTGAAAAGAGCCTCATTCCACTTTTTGCCTGACTATGGCACAATATTGCCCTCTACTAGGGCAATTTTTTGCCATTGACGGGCGCAAAGTAATACGTCGGGAGAAAAATTTCGGGAGGTCTACCACAACCATTCGGAATATGCTCTCCGACTGCTGGAAACGTGGTTTTTCCCGTGAAAAACCTTACTCTCGATTTTACTCTTCACTCTTCACAGACTCGCCTGAAATCCCGATAAACACTGGGGTTGTGAGAGGTGAAGAGTGGTCATCCACTCTTCACAACTCTTCACCACTCTTCACAGCGGAGCCGCTTACCCTTCTGTAGGAATAAGGCTCCTCACAGTTCATTCTCAAGCCGAGAGAGCGAGGAGCTGATAGGCCTGTCCGTTTCTGGTATGCTTGCTCTTGCATCCCATAAACTTGAGAGCCTGACCTATTTTAATCTTCGTACTCAAATTTCCTACCAGCATAGGATACTGCAGATGAAGCACCTTGAATACCTCGGAGCTTACCATCCATTTGCCCTCTTCTTCCTCTTCCGGCATTCGAAAACAGTAGTTGATCATGGTCTCCAGATCATCTACCTTGAAGAAAGGCAGGTTGCACTCCTGAATGCGTGCCACCTCATCATTGGTGAACCAATAGGGGGTCTGCTTATCACGAAGCTCATACATCATTTGTGCATAGAGCTGGTCATAATTGATGGCTGAATTATTGTCAATAAACTCCCCGTCGGGAACCCGAAGACAGAGGTAGCGCCGACTTCCCGTCGGGTCGCAGAGCGGATGCTCATCATTGGTGGTTGCCAGAAATGAGGCGTATCTTCTGCGGTCAGCCTGACTCTTGCCGAAGATAGGACGACCATTCACCTTTACCTTCGAGAGGGTCTGCTTCAACTTGCCCTGCTGGGCAACGGTGATGTTGGCAAGCTCATCAACATTCACTATGAGATTGTGGGTGAGAGCCATTTCTGAATCAAACTTGTTGCCGAAGTTGATGTGGTCGAGGAAATACTGTCGAAGTTCCTCGGGCAGCAGTCGGACGGCAAAGGTACTTTTTCCGCAACCCTGCTGTCCGATAATCACCGGTACGGTTTCATTACCGTGCAGCATATCCATCTGCAGCCAATGGGCTACTGCCGAACGGAACCAGGTGGCGCACCAGGCAAGCTGTTCGCTGGTCAATCCCGGAATTCTGCCGAAAAGAGCAGCCACATGGTTCTTGCCATCCCATTTCGGCAACTTGTTCATGTATTCCCGGATAGGGTCGAAAACGGGAACAGCATCCGACTTGATGTACTCCTCGATGTCCTGTCTTGGCGACTTTTGCTCGCCGATTCCCAATTTCTTGGCGCGGCGTACGATGGAGTTGAAAGCCTCGGCTGTAAGAATCTTCCAGTTCTTCTCCTCAGGGTTCTCCTCCTTCAGAGTCACTTCTTTTTTCTCCAACTCCTTCTTCTCGGAAATCTCCTTTATTTCGGATTTCTCCTTCACCTCGGAATTTTCCGGTTCCTCTTCTTCCAGTTCCTTTACTGGTTTGATGCAGAAGAACTCGGTCTTTCCGTTCAAAACATTTCTCCGGAAGAGATAAGACTCCTCCAGAAAGCTCTCTACCTGGTAGATTGCCAGCTGATTACCTGTCATCATAGATGACTTAAAATTTCTTTTTTCTTCCATAATTCATGGCTTTAAAAATTATTAATAATGATGTGATTCGCCCTCAAAAAAGATGGGGTGAAGAGTGGTGAAGAGTGGTGAAGAGTAGGCTACCACTCTTCACGCATCTAAACAACTGTATATTAGCTATTTATAATACATTTGTGAAGAGTGAAGAGTGTTTTTGAAAATAGCTTTCTATCCACCCGCAGCCTGAAACTTCCATCCAGTCTTCTCAACTCCGGGTGCAAAGATAATCAATAGGAAAGGCGTTTTCCAAGTTTTCCCGTCTGTCGCACGCCCTTCCCGCTCCATTTGGGAAAAAATCAGAGGGGTTGTGGGAAAAGGCGTGGGAAAATCGGGCAGAGTTCTTCAGTTTTATGGGAAAACATTTGGTGATAATGATAGAAAAACGTAAATTTGCAGACTGATAACGGAACTTCGTTTCGCAAATTATTCACTATAAAACAAGAAATATGCTTCAGACTCAACAAGATAAACAAGTCCCCGCATTCAGCTACGAGGTTTTCGATCGTCAACTCGACAATTTTGCAATGATGCTCAAGGTGTTGATGGACGGATGGGAAGATTACAGCTCTCAGGAGATGACCTTCGACATCCACTCCCTATGTACCAAGGCTTCCCGACTCTGCTATCTGGCAGATCAGGACCTCGCCTTGCAGCATACCGATGTTTCCCATCATCGCAAGGAGCAGAACGAAACGTATTTTACCTCCTTCGAACTCATCATCTCCACCCAGTTTACCAAATTCATGAAAAAAGTCCTTGCCCAGGTCAAGGCTGGCAAGAAAGTAGAAGGACACTCTTCCCCAATGTTCTCCTCAGAAATCAGTACGCTCCTGCCTAAGTTGCAGGACCTGCTGCTGATGGATGGCATGAGCAGGGAATCGATACAGATAATGGTGGGAGATATCCTGAATACGGAGAAGCTGATTCAGAAAAATCATAAAATTACGAAGTTTCCGGGGGTGAGATACGAGGAACGTCTGTGGTATCTCATCCGTCTCTATTGCCTCGCCAGCTATCTGGTGCTGCATTTCCGCAGAGTTTGCCACGTTACCAGTTCAGAAATGCCACCCGAGGAAGCGGCACGATTAACGGAATGGGCTGTGCAGAAATACATCTCGGAAAAGGAAAGCAGCGAAAAGCTGGAACTGTATTTCTCCAATCTGCAGTATGACAACGATGGAAAACCGCTCAACGTGAACCAATGGCTCCAGGCCAGAAGGGAGTTGAAGCATCTGGTGCCCCAGAATCTGCTCCTGCTGTTTCTCAATAGTGCAGATGACGTGAGCCAGTTGGGTGCTTCGCTGATAAAAGTGAATTTCTCGAATGATGAATTCATGATGCTCGTGGATGCTGTGGCGAAATACCAGCTCATCACGGAGCATATCCGTGCCATAGAATTTCCGGAGGAATTCGAGCAAGACCTCCATAATGAGGTGTTCTATCTTACGGTGAATGGCCGTTCGGTGAATCTGGAGGAATTGAAGAAATCCATCTCCAAGATGGTGAATCTGGTTTCCAGGAAAAACCACTGGTTCTGCGTATGGAGCGTGCTGAAGCATCTCAACCTGATCAAGCATGAGAGTACCTTCGCCACCTTTGCCCATCAGATGATGAGTGACGACTGGTTTGGCAACATCGATCCCCGTCTCCGCTTTACGGGAGATAATCTGAGCGATTATTCCCGCTACTTCAATGAATATGATTACACCGAATGGAACGAGGAGATGTTTCTGGAGAAGAAGGAGCTGTATGGGATGACGAAGTGGTCGCCTAAGCTCTATCAGAATTTCTCCTCGCTCTGTGCCAGGATGATGCAGGCCATCTGGGGCTACAGTTTCTTCGGCTAGCCCCCTATTGATACAGGTTGATGGCAGCAAGAAAAACACATTTAAATGCCTGATTTACAAAATAATATTAAAAGTTCACAAGTTTGTGGTCCACAAACTTGTGAACTTTGTTTTTTATCCGAATATTGCAGATACGGAATATAATGGATAATTGACAAGCCAATCCTGCTCCCTGTAAGGTGACATGGATAGGCGCATACCTTTCAATCCCTGATTGCGCTCCACAAACACCCTCAGACTCTTAGCCTGTAAATTCTCCTGAGCCTTTACTTCTATCGGAATGATTCTTTCCTCATCCTGCACCAGAAAATCTATTTCACCACGTGAATTTTCTGCCGACCAATAATAGATAGACAAGGAAGATTTCTCCTTCAACTGCTGCAGGACATACTGTTCTGTCAGCGCCCCCTTGAAATCAGAAAACAGCACATTTCCTTCCAGCAAGCTTTGGGCAGGAATATTACTCATGGCTCCCATCAGTCCGATATCAGACAGGAATAACTTGAAAGCAGAGAAATCCTCGTATGCTGCCAATGGTAGCAAGGCTTTCTTACAGCGGTTTACCTTATAGATCAGCCCTGCATCTTTCAGCCATTCGATGGCGAGCTCAAAATCCTTTGCTCTGGCTCCTTCCTTCACGGCACCATAGATGAATTTCTTGTTTTCCTTGGCGAGTTGGGATGGAATGGATTTCCATACCATTCGGATACGTGGAACTTCTATAGCCGGGGCATGTTTAGAAAAATCACGCTCATACGCTTCAAGGATTCCATTTTGAATGCTTCTGACTTTAGACAGATTCCCCTCACTGGCAAAAGACTGGACAACAGCCGGCATTCCCCCTACCAGATAATACTGACGCAGGCATTCCTCAAATTTATTCCGGAACATGGTTATCATATTCCAATCCTTTGACATGAGCAGTTCCACCATACGGCTTTCACCGATTGCATCCAGGAACTCAAAGAATGTAAGAGGATATAAATGCATGAAATCTACTTTACCTACAGGAAAAGAGTCTTTCTGATGCATTGCTATTCCGAGCAACGAACCTGCAGCTACGACATGATATTGAGGTGCTTTTTCTGCAAAATACTTTAATGCAGTGATACCCCTGGGCGCTTCTTGTATCTCATCAAGAATGATAAGCGTATCTTCGTCTATAGAAACGCCTGTACTCCATTGTATGCTATTAATAATACGGGGGATATCAAAGTCATGAGCAAAAACTTCCCGGAGCATTTCATTGTCTTCGAAGTTTACATACGCACTACGGGGATAGGCCTCTTTGGCAAATTCCTGCATCAACCAGGTTTTGCCAACTTGGCGGGCTCCAAGCATGATCAACGGCTTTCGGTCGTTGCTTGCTTTCCATTGATATAGGTATTTGATGGCATTTCTCTTCATAACTATCTGACTATTTGATGTTTCTGAATGCAAAGATACATTTTTTATTTCAAAGAACACAAAAAGTCGTCCTTAAAAATGTATAAAATCACAAAAAGTCGTCCTTAAAAGTGTATAAAACCACAAAAAGTCGTCCTTAAAAGTGTATAAAACCACAAAAAGTCGTCCTTAAAAGTGTATTTGTATCATACATCCAAAGCCCCCACAAGCCTCATACCCCCACAATTATTTCTTACTCTTCGGCGCCTTGCTGAATTTATACATCAAATGCACCATCGCATAGCTTGGCAGCGTATTGTTCCATTTCTCTGTCTTGCCCTGTCCGCCCACCTCATACACGGTGCTCGAGAGATTCTGAAGAATATCAAAAGCCTCTGCCTTCAGCGTCAGCTTGCCTTTGCAGAACGAACGGGCTAGCGAGGCATTCCATACCAGATCACTGGTGTTAAACGACTTCTCGCTGTAACCACGCCTGCAATATTCCTTCAGGTCGGTAGAGAGCGAAATGCCCAGAGGCAAGGTGTAAGTCATGTTGCCACCATACTCAAAATCATAGGCATTCAATTTCTCGAAATTGCTGCGGTCGCTCGTACCATGCTTCCACTCCACCTTTCCACCCAAGTTGATGCTCAACTTGTCTTTCTGATACTTGAAGTACAAACTGTTACCCAACTCAGTTCTGAGCACATAGCAGAGCTGAGTAGAATTATCATCGTAAGCAATATCAAAATCCTTGCGGCGTAAACCGTTAAACCACAGACGATAATCCAGACGGAACAATCTTGCCTTGTCAAGAGCCACACCATAAGATGTCGTTGTCCAGAAATCCCAGTTGCCGCCACCACCAATATTATCACTCATATAGGTGTAGCCACCCGTCTGCGAATTATAAGTAGTACGGGTACCCACAAGATTGTGATAGAAATTACCCGTAGCGAAGAATCCTATATACTGCTGATTCTTGAGTCCGTTGAAACGGATGTTTACATCGTAATGATGATACAGCGAATTCTCCAGGTCCGGATTGTTCACCCTCACCGCCAGAGGATTCGAATTGTCTCTGTATGGCATGATGCTGAAGAAATCAGGCGTCAGGCTCTGCATATAATAATATAAGCGGATAGACTTCTTATCGTCACTACAATCATACATGAACGATGGCATGAACACCACACGGTTTCTCCGGGCTATCGTGTCGAGAGCCGAAGTATGGTAATTGAGACGCTCTTTTTCTTCAGAAATGCTCAGCGATAGAAACAGGTATGAAAATCTATCATTTCTTCGGAATACAAGTTCACCACCCGTATTCTTTTTCATCGTCTGATAGCTTCTACTCACATCCTCGTCTATCACCCCCGAAAGCTGCTCCATGTTAGAAGGCAGCGTGGCGAACATCAGTTCCGGATTGGCTATCCAGTCGCCGCCAAGCTCATCCAGGCGGTATTTCAAGCCCTTCACCGATTGATAGGTCTGCGCAAATTTGGGTCCTATAAACATTGTCCATTTTGAATATGGAAATTCTATTCCATACTTCAAGCTGGCATTCATATCATAGCTGTTCTGTCTGCTGTCGTTGTAATAGTTACGCAAGTCCTTCTCGCCAGTCTTGAAATACTCATTGCGGTTCAGGCTGAAAGACTCGTTTGGCTTAGAGCTGGCATAGCTTCCATTCAAATCCAGTTCTATTCTATCACCCCAAGGCAACTTATACCATACCAGAGCTGTCTGACTACCTGTGAATGCATGCACTTTAGAGCGTGATTGATAGAGCGACCGGTTGGTGATGATGTCGTGCAGGCTGCCACTTACATTCTGTGCAAAGGTAGAATCGATGGTCTGCCTGATATCGCCCCATCTTTCAGGATTGGCAGAATAGGTAGCACTGAGGTTTGACGAAGATGACTTTCTGTCGGAGTAGTCGATACGGGTATCCAACCATACTCCCAACTTTCCACTCACCTGGAAGTTATTGTAGAGGTTGAAACTATGGTTGTCGCTGCGCGAATCACTGATACTTCTACCGAAGATATTGCCAGTAGAGGCAAAATTCTCCTGCGAGCTGTGGGTCAAGTCATGCGTATTGTCCCAAGCAAACGTAACGTTTCCCTGCTCTCTTATCTCCTGACTCTTCGATGTCGTATTAAAGTCAACGCCCACTTGGCGGGTAGTCTTCTGTCCCTGTGGACTGTTGGAAGGCGACCAGTCGCCCTGACTTCCCGGTCTTCGTGTTTCGTTCTTGTTATTCATATTGCCGAATACCGAGATTCGAGAATTGTCAGTGTAGTAGAGACCGAAGAGACGAGCCAGATAGCGGTCTTCGCTTCCCCCCGCCGCCTCCATGTTGGCGATGTATCCACGGGAGTACTCACGCTTCAGGGCCACATCCATCACATAGTCTTTCTTCTCCATCTCCTTCCCCATGAGTCGGCTTTTTTCAGAAGAACGGTCATACACCTTCAGTTCCTTTACGGTATAGTAAGGAAGATTGTCGAGCATCACCTGATTTTTCCCCTTGAAGAAGTCTTTTCCGTTGAGGAGCAGATAATCTATCTTTTTTCCGTTTACGTAAATATCGCCATTACTCTTCATTTCGGCTCCCGGCATCTGTCTTACAAGCGCATCGAGCATGGAACCCTCAGGCACATTGAATGCGCTGGCGTTAAAGACGAGCGTGTCGCCACGGTAAGCCAGCTTCACCTTGGTGCCAGTCACCACCACGCCATCGAGGGCAACATCCCTACTGATTTTCTTCTTGAGCAAAAGCGAAGGGAATAAGAAATTTTTATTGCGTGCTATGTATTTGATGGTATGATTGATACAGTTCGTCTCATAGCCTTCACACTCTGCCTTGACGATATAAGTAGCGGGACGTGCTGGGACTTGAGTATGATAAAAGAGGTGTTTTTCCCATCCACTCGTAGTCATGGTATCTATCACGTTGCTGTCCTTGTCCATCACCGTGACAAAGGCCTTCAGATAGGTTTGGGTAAACGAATCTTTCACGTCACCATAGACTTCTACTTTATGCTCTTTCTTTTTCTTGTCTTGGTTGTTTTGCTGTTGCAGCTGATTGCCGTAAGCATAATTAGGCAATACAGCCATCAAAAACAAGATAATCAAGTTAATAGATTTCATATTATTATCAGTTAGTTATTATTCACCACATTCTCTCATCTACCTACCGTATTGCCCCATCAGGCAGCAAAGATACTGATAGACTTTGCAAAGATACAAAAAAAACTCTACTCGCATTCCTTTTCTAAAAATAAATGACGATTTATTTTGTAATATGCTAAAATAAATGTAATTTTGCACCTTGAATGGGGTTTTACCTTATTATATTTAAGAAAAGAAACATAATTATTAGATAAAACAATGGAATACAACTTCAGAGAAATCGAGAAGAAATGGCACCAGAAATGGGTCGAGAACAAGACCTACAAGGTGACTGAGGATGAAAACAAGAAGAAATTCTATGTGCTCAACATGTTCCCTTATCCATCAGGAGCTGGTCTGCACGTAGGTCACCCACTTGGTTATATCGCTAGCGATATCTATGCACGCTACAAGCGTTTGAACGGATTCAACGTACTGAACCCTATGGGTTACGATGCTTACGGTTTGCCTGCTGAGCAGTATGCTATCCAGACAGGTCAGCACCCAGAGGTTACTACCGTGGCCAACATCAACCGCTACCGCGAGCAGCTCGACAAGATTGGCTTCTGCTTCGATTGGGATCGCGAGGTCCGCACCTGCGACCCTAAGTATTACCATTGGACTCAGTGGGCTTTCCAGAAGATGTTCAACTCATTCTTCTGCAACAGCTGCCAGAAGGCTCAGCCTATCGAAAAGCTCATCAAGCGCTTCGAGGAGAAGGGTTCTGCTGACCTGAACGTGGCTCAGAACGAGCAGATTGACTTCACAGCCGAGGAATGGAACAGCTACGACGACGTGAAGAAGCAGCAGATCCTGATGAACTACCGCATCGCTTACCTCGGTGAAACGATGGTAAACTGGTGCCCAGGCCTGGGTACTGTGCTTGCCAACGACGAGGTAGTAAACGGCGTAAGTGAGCGTGGCGGTTATCCTGTCATCCAGAAGAAGATGCAGCAGTGGTGTCTGAGAACTTCTGCTTACTCTCAGCGTCTGCTCGACGGATTGGAGACCATCCAGTGGAGCGACAGCATCAAGGAAACCCAGAAGAACTGGATTGGCCGTTCTGAGGGTACAGAGGTAGTATTCTCTGTAAAGGACAGCGACGTGAAGTTCACCATCTTCACCACCCGTGCCGATACTATGTTTGGTGTAACCTTCATGGTTCTGGCTCCAGAGAGCGAGTATGTGCAGCAGGTAACTACTGCCGAGCAGAAGGAAGATGTGGAGAAATATCTCGACTACGTGAAGAAGCGTACCGAGTTGGACCGTATGGCTAACCACAGCGTAACCGGTGTATTCTCAGGAAGCTACGCCATCAATCCATTCACCGGTGAGGCAATTCCAATATGGATTTCAGAATATGTATTGGCAGGATATGGTACAGGTGCCATCATGGCTGTGCCTGCTCACGATAGCCGTGACTACGCCTTCGCCAAGCACTTCAACCTGCCTATCATTCCTCTTATCGAGGGTGCTGATGTTTCAGAGGAGAGCTTCGATGCCAAGGAAGGTATCGTAACCAACTCACCTGTAGCAGGCAAGAGCAGCATGGACGGTTTCTCTCTGAACGGACTCACCGTGAAGGAGGCTATCGCAGCTACCAAGAAGTTTGTTACCGAGAAGGGCATCGGTAGAGTAAAGGTAAACTATCGTCTCCGCGACGCCATCTTCTCTCGTCAGCGCTACTGGGGTGAGCCATTCCCTGTATATTACAAGGACGGAATGCCACAGATGGTTCCAGAGGAGTGCCTGCCACTCGAATTGCCTGAGATTGAGACCTACAAGCCTACAGAGACTGGCGAGCCACCATTGGGCAGAGCTAAGAAGTGGGCTTGGGATACTGAGAAAAAAGAGGTGGTTGACAAGAGCCTCGTAGACAACAAGACCGTATTCCCACTGGAGCTCAACACCATGCCAGGTTTCGCAGGTTCTTCTGCTTACTACCTGCGCTACATGGATCCTCACAACGACGAGGCACTCGTAAGCAAGGAAGCTGATGAGTACTGGCAGAACGTGGACCTCTACGTAGGTGGTTGCGAGCATGCTACCGGTCACCTGATTTACTCCCGTTTCTGGAACAAGTTCCTCTTCGACCTCGGCGTAAGCTGCAAGGAAGAGCCATTCCAGAAGCTGGTGAACCAGGGTATGATTCAGGGTCGCTCTAACTTCGTTTACCGCATCAACAGCGATGACCACGACAAGGCTCCTGTATTCGTAAGCTTGAACCTGAAGAAGGATTACGACGTAACTCCTATCCACGTAGATGTAAACATCGTAAGCAACGATGTTTTGGATATAGAGGCATTCAAGGCTTGGCGCCCTGAGTATCAGAACGCTGAATTCATCCTGGAGGATGGCAAGTACATCTGCGGATGGGCCATCGAGAAGATGTCTAAGAGTATGTTCAACGTGGTAAATCCAGATATGATTGTCGAGAAGTATGGTGCTGATACCCTGCGTCTCTACGAAATGTTCCTGGGTCCTGTAGAGGCAAGCAAGCCTTGGGATACCAACGGTATCGACGGTTGCCACCGCTTCCTGAAGAAGTTCTGGGGCTTGTTCTATGAGAACCGCACCGACAACTTCCTTCCATCAGCCGACGAGGCTGCGAAGCCAGAGAGTCTGAAGAGCGTTCACAAGCTCATCAAGAAGGTAAGCGAGGATATTGAGAAGTTCTCTTACAATACTTCTATCTCAGCCTTCATGATTGCCGTGAACGAGCTCGGTCAGCAGAAGTGCCGCAACAAAGAACTGCTCACAGACCTCGTGATCCTCATCGCTCCATTCGCTCCACACATCGCAGAAGAGTTGTGGGCAGCACTTGGCGAGCAGGGCAGCGTCTGCGATGCAGCATGGCCTAAGTATGATGAGCAGTATCTGAAGGAGAACGATATGCAGCTCACCATTTCCTTCAACGGTAAAGCTCGCTTCCAGATGACTTTCCCTGTGGATACTCCTAACGAGGAAATCCAGAAGCAGGTATTGGCAGACGAGAAGAGCCAGAAGTACTTGGAAGGATTCAACGTGTTGAAAGTGATCATCGTACCAAAGAAGATCGTCAACGTTGTGTTGAAAAAGTAATTTACTGATAACAGGAAGTTAAGGAGTTAAGGAGTAAAAGGAGTTAAGACAATTGTATATCCTGTCAATAGAAGATATACGAAAACAAAAGCTGTTGTCTTAACTCTTAACTTCCTTTAACTCCTTAACTACTTTTAAAATACGAGGAAAATATTATGCAAATAGCAATCAGTCAGAGAATTAAGAACGAAATAAAGGACTATTTCTACATTACATTGGGTCTGTTGCTTTACACATTTGGATGGACCATCTTTCTGCTTCCATACCAGATAGTAACAGGTGGCGTAACGGGTATCGCAGCCGTGATTTACTACGGCACGGGGATACCTATCTATTTGTCTTATTTTCTCATCAATGCCGCCTTGCTGCTGGCTGCGCTGAAGATTCTGGGATTCAAGTTCATGGTGAAGACCGTCTATGCCATCATCATGCTCTCCCTATTCCTGGCTCTGGCACAAGACTTGATGATAGGTGAAGACGGCAAGATGGTACAGGTGCTGGGAGAGGGACAGGACTTCATGTCGCTCATCATCGGCTGTCTGTTTACAGGCTTGTCGCTCGCCATCGTCTTCCTGCACAATGGAAGTACGGGAGGAACGGATATCATCGCCGCCATCGTGAATAAATACCATAATATCTCGCTGGGACGGGTGCTCATCTTCGTGGACCTCGTCATCGTGGGCAGTTCCTTCTTCGTCTTCAATGCTAAACCGGAATTCACTACGATTGATGCAGTAAGAAAGGTAGTATTCGGTCTCTGTACGATGGTGATAGAGAATCTGGTACTCGACTATGTGATGAATGCCAAGCGAGAGAGTGTGCAATTCATGATATTCAGCAAGAAATATCAGGAGATAGCCAACGCCATCGGTATGCAGATGAATCATGGTGTGACGATTCTTGATGGTCACGGCTGGTACACGGGTGATGAGATGAAAGTGCTCTGTATCCTGGCAAAAAAGAACGAGAGCGTCACCATCTTCCGTATTGTGAAAATCATCGACCCGAATGCCTTCGTCAGCCAGAGTGCCGTCATCGGTGTATATGGCGAGGGATTTGATGAAATGAAAGTGAAAATCAAGGACAAGGATATTAAGAAACTGAAGTAGTGATTACTTATTCTTATTAGTGATTGCTTAGTTAGAGATTATTTGAAAAATTGAAAATTATGAAGATAGTATTTGCAACCAACAACCAGCATAAACTGCAGGAAATACGCGACATCCTGGGCAGCGACTACGAGGTAGTTTCGCTGAAGGAAATAGGATGCAACGTGGACATTCCTGAAACCGGAAACACACTGGAAGAGAATGCTTTGCAGAAAGCACAGTATGTTTACGACCATTATCATCTGAGCTGCTTTGCCGATGATACCGGACTGGAGGTAGAGGCGCTGGATGGTGCTCCGGGCGTTCATAGTGCCCGATATGCTGAGGGAACCGACCACGACAGCGAGGCTAACATGGCCAAGCTGTTGAGAGAACTGAATGGGAAAGAGAACAGAAAGGCTCGCTTCCGTACCGTTATCTGCTACATAGAGAAGCAGGATGTATGTCCTTGCGGATGTACCAGCATCAAGAAAATCCATCAGTTTGACGGCATCGTAAACGGTTCTATCGCTACCGAGAAGCACGGCACGGAAGGCTTCGGCTACGACCCTATTTTCGTTCCTGAAGGCTACGACAAGAGCTTTGCCGAACTGGGCGAGGAAATCAAGAACGGCATCAGCCATAGAGCCAGAGCCGTGGCTAAACTGGCAGAATATCTGAAAAAGAAATAAGGTATGATTAATACCCTTTCGATATTAATCCCTACATATAATAATGTATGTATTGAGCTTGTAAAGTCCTTACAGGCTCAAGCTTCATTATTGTCTTCTTCCTCGGAAACCCGCTCTTCTTCCCAGGAATCATCCTCCTGTTTCGAATACGAAATCCTGGTTGCCGATGATGGTTCTACCGATAAGGGAACCGTAGAGGAGAACCGAATCATCAACACCCTCCCCCATTGCCGATATATCGAAAGAGAAGAAAACGTGGGCAGGGCTGCCATCCGGAATTTCCTGGCACAGGAGGCAAAATATCCCTGGCTGCTGTTTATCGACAGCAACATGAACATTATCAGCCAGCAGTATCTTGCCGATTATCAAAGAGAAAAGGAAAACGATGTTATCTATGGCGGTTATCAGATAAAACGGGATGCTGAAACCAGAGAACGGCTGAGGTATAACTTACGATATATCTTCGAATCAGCCGGCACGCAGAATGGAAATCATCTCCAGCGCCAGGCTAATCCCTATGCAGATTTCCACACCTCCAACTTCATCGTGAAGCGGAATATCATGCTCAGATATCCCTTCGACGAAAGGTTTATCCACTATGGATATGAAGATGTACTATGGGGTAAAAACCTGAAAGACAACCACATATCCATTCTACACGTAGATAATCCACTGGGTTATGAACACTTTATCGGCAACATGTCGTTTATCCGCAAGACAGAGGAAAGCCTGCACACCCTCTATCAGTTCAGAACCGAACTGCAGGGCTATTCCAGGATCATCAGTTATGCCGGCAAGCTGAAGCGCTGCCGTCTCTATCCGCTCTGCCAGCATCTCTTTCCGCTGCTGAGTCTACCAATAAAAGCAAGGCTCACAGGCAATAAACCCAGCATTTTTCTGTTTAATATATATAAGTTATTATATTATATACATCTGGATATATGAGCAAGAAAATATTGATACTCCTTACGTTCCTGATTCTGCAGGTTGCATCCAACCGCACATTCGCTGCCATCGGCGACTGGAAAGCCTATATGGCATATAGCGAAGTGCAGGAGATAGAACCCGCAGGAAACCTGATTTTCGTACAGGCTTCCAACAATCTATATGTCTACAACAGGAACGACCAGAGTATCCAGACCTTCAGCAAGGTAGACTATCTGAGCGACTGCGATATCCAGCACATCGCCTACAACAAGGCTGCCGGACGCCTGCTGATTCTCTACAGAAATGCCAATATCGACCTGATGAACAGCAGTAATTTCGAAGTTCAGAACCTTTCTGATTACTATACGGCTGCTACCACCGGCGATAAATCGGTAAACGATATCTATATATATGGTAAATATGCCTATCTCAGCAACGGTTTCGGCATCGTCAAGGTGAACGTGGCAGATGGCGAAATCAGCGATACCTATCAGCTCGGATTCAAGGTTGACTGGTGCGAGATAAAAGACCGGTATATCTATGCCTACAGCCAGGCGAGCGGACAATACCGTGCCCCGCTCACCAGCAACCTGCTCGATAAGAGCAGCTGGAGCAGGGTGGGAGATTATGCTGCCCGGAAGCAGGAAGACAAGAGCGAACTCAGGCAGATAGTAAGCACCCTGAAGCCGGGAGGTCCGAAGTATAACTACTTTGGATTCATGAAGTTCGACCGGGGACAGCTATATACCTGCGGAGGCGGCTATAACGTGATGCAGGACATGCGACGCCCAGGCTGCATCCAGCTTCTGGACAACCAGGAATGGAACATCTATGAAGACAATTTTCATGAGGCTGCCGGAAATCCTTCCTATATGGACATCAACTGCATCGATTTCAATCCGCTGCATCCCGATACCCTTTTTGCATGCGGAAGAACCGGACTCTACAAGTTTGCCGATGGCAGATTCATCAAGCATTACAGCTACGACAACAGTCCGCTGGTTTCCGTATTCGGTTCAGACAAGAACTACGTGGTCGTGCAGGGCCTTACGTTCGACAGCCAGGGCAAGCTCTGGCTCATCAACAGCATGAACAAGGAAAAGAACCTGCTCACCTATCAGGACGGAATCTGGACGGCGCTTTCGCAGAACGAGTTATCTACATTGCCCAACATGAGCCATCTGCTGATAGACAGCAGGAACATCCTGTGGTTCAGCAACGACAACTGGCAGAATCCGGCATTCTTCAGATATGACATGACGAACAACAAGCTGTATTCTACCACCAATTTCATCAATGAGGATGAAACTAAGTTTACAACTTATTGGCTGAAGGATATCAAGGAAGACCGGTTACACAACATCTGGCTGGCAACGGATGCGGGTCCGATACTGATAGAAAAGAAGGAAACAACCCAGGAATCCCCGGTATTGACGCAGGTGAAGATTCCGAGAAACGACGGTACCAATTTTGCCGACTATCTGCTGGGAGGCGTAAGCATCAGCGCCATCGCCATCGATGAGGGCAACAGAAAATGGTTTGGAACCAGCAGCAACGGTGTCTATCTCATCAGCGACGACAATATGGAGGAAATCCATCATTTCACGTCGGGCAACAGTCCTCTGCTCTCTGACAACATCGAGTCGATAGCCATCAACGATGCCACCGGCGAGGTATTCTTCGGCACCGACAAGGGTCTCTGCTCCTATATGAGCAACGCCAGCAAGACCAATGACGAAATGACCAGTGGCAATGTCTGGGCCTATCCTAACCCCGTGAAACCTGATTATACGGGACTCATCACCATCACCGGATTGTCATTCCAGGCAGATGTCAAGATTGTCACTTCCAACGGTGTCCTCGTAAACCAGGGCAAAAGCAACGGAGGCTCCTATACCTGGGACGGCAGAAACAGGAAGGGAGAAAAAGTGGCTAGCGGTATCTATATGGTAGAAACGGCAACAAACGAAGGTAATCAAGGAACAGTATGCAAAATTGCAATCATCAGATAAAAGATATAAATACATATATTCTATATGTGCTCTATTTTCTCATCAATGCTTTGTTCATCACGAAGTATCTGATGAGGATAAGCCTCTCTGTCACCCTTCTGGTGCTTTCTGCCTACCTTCTTGCCGGTCTGCTTCTCCCCCGTCTTGCTGCTCGTGTAGGGCATGTGGGCAGTCGCAGCCTCTGGTTCGCCATCCTCGGCTTCATCCTCGTTTTGGCAGGCATGCAATATCTCATCGACCCCTATCAGATACAGGTAGACAGATGGTCGGCAATCCACAATTTCATCAATTATCAGGTGCATGGCAGATACCCCTATATGGCTCCAACCCATCTGGGCGGCTACGGATCTCCCTTCCCCGTCTGGCAGTTTCTGCACATCCCGTTCTATTATCTCAACAATGTAGGACTCTCCATTTTTGCGGTCTTAGCCTTCACGCTATATACCGTCAAACGCCTGTATGGCAACAGGGCAACACTCTGTTTCCTAGCGTGTCTGCTCTATTCTCCAGCCTTCCTATACGAGATATTCGTCAGGAGCGACCTGATGGCAAACTTCCTACTGGTGCTGGCAGTCATCAACCTGCTGCTGATAAAGCAGGCTGGTTTATCCACCCGTCCCGTACTCTTTTCCCTCCTGCTGGGAATGCTGCTCAGCACGCGGTTGGCAGTCGCCATTCCGTTCTTCATCTTCCTGCTGCGCCCCTTCCTTTCATTAAACCTTCGGAGGAAAACAAGCTTTTTATTGGGAATTTTCCTGACATTCAGCCTCACGTTTCTCCCCTTCCTGCTGTGGGATATGAAGAGTCTGCTGTTCTTCGAATACAATCCCTTCGTCCTGCAGACCCGCCAGGGCAGCCTGTCGGGCATCCTCCTGCTGATACCTGTCATGATCTATCTCGCATTCAGCTGGCAGGACAGCAGAAGAAGACTGTATGGCAACATAGGCTACGGACTCTTCCTCCTCACCGCCGTCACGTTCATCATCAATATGGCAACATCGGGCAACTACCAGCTGTTCAGTCCCACATACGACATCTCCTATTTCAGCATGTCGCTTCCATTCATCATCATAGCAAACATCAGAAAGTCATGAAACTGAGCATTATCATACCCGTATATCGCACGCAGGATACCCTGGAAAGATGCCTGGAGAGTATCCTGCAGCAATCATTCACCGACTATGAGATGATTCTCGTAGACGATGGATCAGACGACGGCAGTCCCCAGCTCTGCGATGAATATGCCCGGAAAGATGCCCGCATCAGGGTGATTCACAAGGAAAACGGAGGCTTGAGCGATGCCCGCAATGCCGGAATCAGAAAGGCACGGGGAGAATATATCACCTTTGTGGATAGCGATGATACGATGGTGGATAACACCCTGGAAAACCTGATTCAGGAAATCGGGAAGCATCCCCATGTCGACATTCTGGAGTATTCTGTATCAGAGAGATACGGCAACCGGAAGAGACAGTCAGAACTCACCTTCACGCCTGCCGAATATCAGAATCCGCTGGACTACTGGTTTGCCGAAAGGGGATATCAGCATACCTATGCCTGGAATAAGATCTACAGGCGCCATCTCTTCGACGACGTAGAATTTCCCAAGGGCAGGACCTTCGAAGACGCATGGACCACCCCGCTGCTGATAAGACTGGTTTCTGACAGGAAGGACGAAAAAGCCTTCCCCGTCATCAGGGTCACGGATATAGGGAAATACGTCTATCACTGGAACAGTCGGGGCATCACAGCCCAGGCAAAATATGGGGATTTGAAATCATTATACGATGCCCATATCCGCATCCTGACCAGCATCATGCACCGGTTCAAGGCGCATCCCGCCTATATGCAGCAATACGGAGAACAGCTGCAGGACTATATGGCGCAGATACTGAACATCATGCTCGATCTCTACGACGTTTCCGGGAAGCTGGAACCTTCCCCGCCCCTCGTGGAATATCTTGCCGGGATAGATAAAGGAATCCATCCGTTTAAACTTCAACTTCTTAAAATATTAGGTTATCAACGATTATGCAAAGTCAATCATCTTATACATCAAATTCTCTGTCTGGGCAGAAAGCTCAGATGCCACTGGTAAGTTTCATCATCACCACCTACAACCTGCCGTCAGAATATCTGGAATTCTGCCTGAAAAGCATCCTGCAGCTCTCGCTCAATCCAAAGGAGCGCGAAATCATCATCGTCGACGATGGAAGCGACCTCTCGCCCATCCACGACCTGATGGACTATCAGGACGATTTCATCTATCTGCGCCAGCGCAACCAGGGCTTGTCGATAGCCCGGAACACGGGCATCAAGATAGCTACCGGCAAATTTCTGCAGTTTATTGACGGCGATGACTATCTGCTCCAGCGGGGCTATGAACACTGTCTCGATTTGGTGAGATATCACAACCCCGACATCGTATATTTCGAATTGACGGATAAGGAGATTAAGGAGGTACCTTATTCATATACCGAACCGGTTAGCGGCAGTATCTTCCTGCACAACAACAACTTGCGGGGTTCAGCCTGCAGCTATGTCTTCAGGAGAGATATCCTGCAGAACCAGCGCTTCACCCCGGGCATCCTGCACGAGGACGAGGAATTCACCCCGCTCCTCTTCCTGAAGGCTGAAAGAGTCATCACCACCGATGCCAGGGCATATTTCTACCGCACGAGGAAAGACTCCATCATGCATCAGAAGGAGAATATGCGCCACAATCTGAGGCGACTCGCCGATACCGAGCTCGTCATCTGCCATCTGCAGGAGAAGGCGGCGCTACTGTCTGATACGGAGAGAGTGGCCCTCAACCGCAGAATAGCCCAGCTCACCATGGACTATCTCTACAACACTATCCTGCTCACCCGCAGCACCCGTCATCTGGAAGATGCCATGAAGCGGCTCCACGACAAGGGGCTCTATCCGCTTCCAGACAAGAAATACACCAAGAAATACCAGCTGTTCTGCAAGGCGATAAGAAGCAAGGTGGGCAGAAGACTCATGGTCATGACCCTGCCCCAGCTGAAGGGATAAAAATACATTTTTAGATTCATAGGATATGAAAATACTACTCATGGGAGAATACAGCAACGTTCATGCCACACTTGCCGAAGGACTCCGACAGCTGGGGCATCAGGTTACCGTGCTCTCTAACGGCGACTTCTGGAAGAACTATCCGCGGGATATCGACCTGGTCAGGAAGCCCGGGAAATGGGGCGGAATAGCGTATATGGCACGGTTGTATGCGCTGTTGCCCAAGCTTCGCGGATATGATGTCGTACAGCTCATCAATCCCATGTTTCTCGAGTTGAAGGCAGAGCGCATCCTACCCGTCTACCGCTATCTGAAACGGCACAACGGGAAGATCATCCTGGGCGGTTTCGGGATGGACTATTATTGGGTGAGTGGCTGCTGCAACGACCAACCGCTGAGATACAGCGATTTCAATATGGGAGAGACCCTGCGGACCAACGCTGACGCCCTGAAGGAAAGGAAAGACTGGCTGGGCACGGAGAAGGAAAGACTCAACAGAATCATAGCCGGCGAGTGCGACGGCATCGTGACGGGACTCTATGAATACTGGGCATGCTATCACCCGAAATTCCCCGCAAAGACCACCTTTATCCCTCTCCCCATCAAGCCCCATGACCTGGAACCGACTCAGGAGGATAGTGATAAGGTAAGGGTTTTCATCGGCATCAACAGAAGCCGGAGCGAATATAAGGGTACTGACATCATGCTGAAGGCTGCCCAGGCGATAGCAGAAAAATATCCCAACAGGATGGAACTGCGCCAGGCAGAAAACCTGCCCTTCCGCGAATACGTAAGGATGATGAACGGGAGCGATGCCATCCTCGACCAGCTTTACAGCTACACTCCCTCCATGAATCCGCTGGAAGCGATGTCCAGAGGCATCATCTGCATAGGAGGTGGAGAACCGGAAAACTACGAGATTCTTCATGAAACCCAGCTTCGTCCCATCATCAACGTAGAGCCCAGCTACGAGAGTGTCTACGGAGAACTGGAAAAACTCATCCTGCATCCAGAGCGGATACCTCTGTTAAAAAAGCAAAGTATGGAATATATAGAAAAGCACCACCATTATATAAAGGTGGCTCGCGAATATGAAACCATTTACAGGAAATAAAAAAAAAGAGCACTCAATCACTTGAGCACTCTTTTTTATAATTAGATTAAACTTTCTAATTTTATTTGTATAAGTAAAAGATGATGAAAAGACGTTTCACAACGTCCGTTTGTTTTAACTGATGCAAAGATACAACATTTCGGATTACCAATATCGTAAATTTTGTCTTTTCAGGATGTTAAAAATATTGTTTTATATAAAAGAAAATAGTTTTTACCACCTATCAACCAGTTTTTACCACCTTTATCGATACTCTCTTTTCTTTTTCCGACAATATTTACCGTACATTTTGTTAATAAAGGACGGCGCCCAGGGTTTTCAGGACGCCTTGTGCACTGCTTCTGGGCCTTCAGCCCGTTCTTGAGACCACATACAAGGGGTCTGTAGAGCAAGAAGGCTGGCTTATAGGGCCAAATACTCCAAACCTTATCTCAATTTCAGTTATTTCAGTTATTTCAGTTTTCAGCGTGCCCCTATATGTTAGATATGTAGTTACGAATTGTAAGTAAATTATATATCTTATTTATATATATATATATATATATAAGATACTACTATAAAGAGAAAAGTACTAAGGCGCTGAAAACTGAAATAACTGAAATAACTGAAATTGAAATAATAAATCGGGGATCTTTACGGAATATCCTGATTCTCCTGATTTACAGTTTTTTTTCCACAACTCTATGTTTTCTTTTCCATAACTCTATGTTTTCTGCTCCGCAACTCTATGTTTTTCTTCTCTCAAAACTATGACTTGTAATTATTAACCAACTTACAATTTGAAAACTACTGAAAATCGGCCCTTATCACAACCCGAAATTTGGTGGTATCAAAAAAAAGTCGTACTTTTGCAGGTGATTAGGAGAAAGGCATCAACCTCTCCTTCACACCATCAATCGGAAGATATAGGCGCCAATCGGAAGAAAGATGGAAACAATTAATAATTTACAATTAGTATCTACATCTCAGTTGGTATATTTATTTCTTAATGATTTCCAAAGGTAGCTGGGTAGCTTTGGAAACCTGTTCGGCAGAAAGTCCCATTGCCAGCAATCGTTGTGCTGTTTCAGTTTTGGTCTTATGTTTGCCTTCCGGGCTGAAGGCCCAAAAGCTCCTAGCCCAGGGCGTGTGGGGCAAAACAATAGAAAAAGGGTCTAAATGCCACGATGAACGGGTGACGTATAGACCCTTTTATTTACTCTACGATGGCTGTCCAGCCACCTGCTGGAGCCAGATGTATCTGAAGCTTATCGCCGGCACTGATCTGCTGGTAAGTATGTTTATAGTCTGTGGCTTCACGGTCGGCATTGATGCCGTCGGCAAAAATGTTCGCCTTGCCGCTCAGCTTTTCAGGACGGTTGGTCTTTCCGTTCAGCTTCAGCAATGGAGAGAGGTCGATGGTGAGGTCACGAGCCTGCCAGTTGTTCATCGCTGCAATATACCATCTGCTGCCCTTTCTCTTGGCTACAACCACGTATTCGCCCAGTTTGCCGTCCAATGGCACCACCTGGTCATAAACCGTCGGTATCTGGGCTATGAAATCGGTACACTCCTGATTCTGCATATACTTCGTAGGACTGTCGGCAAGCATCTGCAAAGGAGCATCAAAGATAGTATACATCGCCATCTGATGCACTCTGGTGCCCTGGCTCATCGGATGGTCGTTGTTGCCGAAGAACTGCGAACGGACGGCATTCACCATGGCTCCAGGCGTATAGTCGAAACTGCCCGGCAGGGCACGGAGATATGGAATCGTCACGTCATAGCGAGGCTGGTCGTGCAGAGGACCATCGCCCACACGAGGCTCCCACTTGGAATTCTCCAAACCCTTCACGCCCTCGAAATTCACGATGTTGGGATAGGCAAACTGTACGCCAAACGGCCGCATGCCATGAAGGTCGAGCAGAAGATGATGTCTGGCAGCACATTCAGCCACCTCGTATACGGAATTGATAGCCTTCTGGTCGTCACGGTCAAAGAAATCAACCTTGAATCCCTTGACGCCCATATCGCCGTAATGCTTCATGATTTCTTCCATCTTCTCATGACCGCGCTGGATGAGATTGCGCCATGAAGACCAGAGAATCACTCCTACCCCATTCTGCTTGGCATAGTTGATGATGCCCGCCATATCCATCTTGTCGGAGAAGATGAGCAGGTCTTCGGGATCGCTCCAGCCTTCATCGATGATGATATATTCCAAGCCGTTCTTGCGGGCAAAATCCACAAAATACTTATAGGTATCGGTATTGATGCCGGCACGGAAATCCACGCCCGTGATATTGGTGTTGTTCCACCAGTCCCAAGCCACTTTTCCCGGCTTTATCCACGATGTATCCTTGATTCTGCACTGAGGTCCCAGCTGTCGGGCAATATCATTGCCTACCAGCTGTTTGTCTTCATCGGTTACGAGCACGATGCGCCAAGGCAGACGGGTTACCTTTTCTGCGATATAGCCGGCACGCTCTGTAGGGACCAGGTTCAGGCGGTTGTATCCACCTATCTTCTCCTTTAAAGGATAAGGAGGGAAGGCAGCCTGCAGCGAATATTCTGAAGAAGACGCACCCTTCAGGAGATACATGCCCGGATAGTTTTCCACATCAGCCTCCATGACCACGGCCTTCTTTCCTTCAGGCAGACAGACGGCTAGAGGCGTGATGGCGAGGGAATCCTGATACATTCTGGACAGCGGAGCCTCGTCATAATAGGACTCGAAGGAATAGCACCAGCGCTCTCCTTCACGGTTATCATTCACATAAGGTACGAAACTCTGATAGTTGCCGGCAAAGCGATATTCGGAAGTTTCATTCACCACCTTATTGATTGTCTTCTTAGGGATGATGCGATAGGCTGCAGCATTCAGGAAAACGCGGAATTCCACATCATATCCGTTGCAGGAAAGGAGCAGCTGCTGATAGCCGCCCGTATCATCGTTCTTATAATTATGAACGGTAGCCTTGCGCACCTTCGGATTGACGCCAAAGATCTGTCTATCAGTCTGTAAGGAGATAGCGGAAGGTTTCAGAACCTGGGTTTTCCCCTTGGTGATATCCCAGGTTATCGACTTATCCACATGGATGTTAACAACCATATCGCCCAATAATGATTGGACGGTATATACTTTCGCCGACAAAGGCAGGCAGCATAAAGCCAGGATTGGAGTGATTAATCTTGCATCCATACCTAAGTTGTTTTGTTGTTTATCTAATGGTTAAAGAGTTCCGTTCCAAAAATGCAGATCATTCACGGAACGGAACTTCCGGGTCTTATGAGAGGGAAAGCATCTTCTCGATAGGCTTGACGGCATCCTTGGCTATTTCCGGAGCCACTTCTACCGTAGGCCAGCCGAACTTCAGGCTATTGTAGATCTTCTTCAATGAGTTCATCTTCATATATTCGCACTCATTGCAGCTGCAGCCTACTCCACCCTCGCTAACCTCCGGCGGAACAGGATAGAAGACTACGGAAGGACAGTTGCGCTCCAGCTCGTGCAGGATACCAGCCTCTGTGGCGATGATATACTCCTTGATTTCCGGATGCTCCTGGGCATAATGAAGCATGGTGGCTGTAGAACCCTTCACATCGGCTACGGCAAGCACAGGCGCCTTGCACTCCAGGTGGGCCATCACGACGGCATCAGGATGCTCCTGCTTCAACTGGATGATAGCCTCTACAGAGAACTTCTCATGCACATGGCAGCCACCATTCCAGAGCAGCATGTTCCTGCCCGTCACGCTGTTGATATAGTTGCCCAGGTTGTAATCAGGACCGAAGATGATCTTCTCGTCCTGCGGGAAGGCATCAATCACCTTCTTGGCATTGCCGCTGGTCACCACACAATCGGTCAGCGCCTTCACGGCAGCGGTAGTGTTGACATAGCTCACCACCTTATATCCAGGATGCTCCTCCTTGTACTTCTTCAAATCCTCAGCCTTGCAGCTGTCGGCAAGCGAGCAGCCGGCATTGAGGTCTGGGCAGAGCACGGTCTTGTCAGGGCTCAGGAGCTTGCAGGTCTCAGCCATGAAATGAACACCACACATCACCATCACCTTGGCATCGGTCTCGGCAGCCTTGCGTGCCAGCGCCAGGGAATCGCCCACGAAGTCGGCAATGTCCTGAATCTCGCCTACGGTATAGTAGTGCGCCAGGATGATAGCATCCTTCTCCTTACAGAGTTTCTTGATTTCAGCTTTCAAGTCTAAGGCTTCGTCAACGGGTTCGTCAACGTATCCTTTCTCAATCCATTCTTTTTTCACCATAACATTCATATTTATATTTCTTTATTTCTAATTTTTAAAAAGGAATTATTAGGATGATGATATGACGTGGATAAGTGGATAAAAAACAGTCCGGATATTTGCTGTTTCCGTTATCCAAGTCTTCCTGTCAGTTATGAGCACGGGTAATGGAAATCTTTTTCCTGGCTCTTAATGCCTTAACCGTTTTATCAACATTTCCCCAATTCGCTGCAAAGTTAATAAGTTTATATCTTTTTCCGCTCAAAAAGTGCGAAAAAGTTTCTAAAAACTTATTAATAACCCTGTGGATATCCCTATTTTCACATTCATGACATGGGGGCTGTGGATATTTACGAAGTTATTAAAAAGTTATGAATAGGGTTTTCCGTACACTTATCAACGGTTTTTCGTGTATAAACAAAAAAGCAGAAACCGGTCAGGATTTCTGCTTGAATACGTTTTCTATTTTTTCGATAATCAGTTCGGGAGATATATTCTTCATGCAGGCAAAGTCGCCGCGCATGCATGGCTTGTTGCCGTAGATGCTGCAAGGACGGCAAGGCAGGTCGAGTTGAACGGCATTGTCGGGGCTCTGATGCCATCCCATGAAGCCAGCGTAAGGATGAGTGGCTCCCCAGACGCTAACGACAGGAGTATTGACGAGCGAAGCCAGATGCATATTGGCACTATCCATGCTCAGCATGACGTGGAGATGGCTCATCAGGATTAGTTCCTGCTGCAGACCGCCCAGATGGGAGGAAGCATTCACTACCTGCTTATAGTCTTCTGCCCATTTATCCATGACCGGAGTCTCGTTTTTGCCTCCTCCGAAGAGGAAGATATGGCAGTGGGGATGATTGTGGATAAGTTGCTGGATAACTTTTTCCATCAGCTGTACGGGATAAATCTTGCCTTCGTGTGCAGCAAACGGAGCGATGCCTATCCAAGGTTCGGTTATGTGCTTGTTTTCCAGACTGATAACGCTGTCTCCAGCTCTGAAAACTTCCTGTGGCAGGCTGGCGAGATTACCTTTTCCTTCGCCGAAGATGGATGTAAATTCCATCTTGACGGGATAGCCTAACTGTGCAAAAACATCTGCATAATTCTGGAAGGAGCTAGACAGCTGCTGCAGTTTCTTGCCGGAAGATGCTACCAGCTTGCGCTTGCCGCTGCGATGCTTGTCGATGTGTGCCACCTTGAAATTGGCTAGATTGAAACGCATGCGCAGATAGCTGGAGCGCAATACGCTATGCAGGTCGGCTATCGCCGTGAACTGCTTGGCGATGAGTCGGCGATACAATGCATTCAAGCCCGTTACGCCTTTGTATTCGCCCTTGATGTCTGCCTCCATGAAGCCTACGTTAGGGGCGAGGTCTTCGAAGAATGAGCGGGCGAATGGACGACTGAGCACTGTTATCCTGACATGTGGATATTGTCTGGCCAGCGAATATATCACAGGTACGGTCATGGCAACATCGCCCATGGCCGAGAATCTTATAACAAGTATATGCTCTGTCTTCATTTGTTTTTTCTTCTTTATATATATAATAAGGTGGGAATGGGGAGAAATAGCTCTCCCTCATCCTCCTCCTGTTTTATTTCTGGTTGTAGAGAACCGGATTGGTAGAAGGGTCGTTGTACATCTTCATCTGGCGATATACCTTCATGTACTTTCTTCCCGCCTCGATATCTTCCAGGAGCTGGTCGATGGCTGTAGAAAGGTCTACCTGCTGTTCGAGCAGCACGTTGAGCTTAGCCTGGCACTTAGCCTTGTGCTCAGCAGAAGCCTCAGGACGGTCTACCTGCTCCTTCATGTGATAAATCTTGAGGGCGAGGATGCTCAGGCGGTCAACAGCCCATGCCGGACTCTCGGTATTGATGCGCGCATCCGGATGTACCTTTACGTCCTTATAAGTCTCACGGAAGTAAGAGTCAATCTGCTCCACGAGGTCAGTACGGTCCTGATTGCTCTTGTCGATACGGCGCTTCAAGACGAGCGCTTCAGCAGGATCAATCTGCGGATCGCGGATGATATCCTCGAAATGCCACTGTACGGTATCAATCCAGCACTTGAGGTAGAGACGGTTCTCGATGGTACCTTCGGCAAACGGATTATTGATAGGAGTATCAATATTGTCTTTGATGTGATAATCAGCTATCGCCTGATTAAAAATCCTGTTAGCGTTTTCTGTAAATGTCATATGGTTTGAAATGTTTAATTAAATACTGCACAAAAGTAACAAATTTCTCTCAAAGAGCCAACAAAAAAGCGAAAAAAGACCAAATTAATGCACAATTTAGGGGTGATTGTGCACCGAAAGTCACTTTTTTCGCCAAAATATTTGTTTATCTCAAAAAAAAAGTGTTCCTTTGCACTCAGATTTTTAATTAGAAATTAATTTATAAACATTTTAAAGGTTACAATTATGTCAGAAATTGAAAGCAAAGTAAAGGCAATTATCGTTGATAAGCTCGGTGTTGATGAGGCAGAAGTAAAGCCAGAGGCAAGCTTCACAAACGATCTCGGTGCAGATTCATTGGATACAGTAGAGTTGATCATGGAATTCGAGAAGGAGTTCTCTATTTCTATTCCAGACGATAAGGCTGAGAAGATTGCTACTGTAGGTGACGCTATCGCTTACATCGAGGAGAACGCTAAGTAATTTAGCACTAAAATTTTATAAATGGAATTAAAGAGAGTTGTTGTAACAGGTCTCGGTGCTGTGACTCCAGTAGGTAATAATCCAGAGGAAACCTGGAATAACCTTCTTGCTGGAAAGAGCGGTGCTGCTCCTATTACTCATTTCGATACAACCCTTTTCAAGACCAAGTTCGCTTGCGAGGTTAAAGACCTGAACATCAATGATTGGATTGATCGTAAGGAAGCTCGCAAGCTTGACCGTTATACCCAGTTGGCTATGATTGCTGCCATGCAGGGTGTAAAGGACGCTGAAATTGATCTTGAGAAGGAAGACTTGGACAACGTTGGCGTTGTATTCGGTGTAGGTATCGGTGGTATCAAGACTTTCGAGGATGAGGTGAAGTACTACGGTACTCACGAGGAGAATGGTCCTAAGTTCAATCCATTCTTCATCCCAAAGATGATTGCAGATATCGCTTCTGGTCAGATTTCAATCCACTTCGGATTCCACGGACCAAACTACACTACTACATCTGCATGCGCTTCTTCAAGCAACGCATTGGCTGATGCCTTCAACCTGATTCGTCTGGGCAAGGCAAACATCATCGTGAGCGGTGGTGCCGAGGCTGCTATCTGCGCTTGTGGCGTGGGTGGTTTCAATGCTATGCATGCATTGTCAACACGTAATGATGATCCTGAGCATGCTTCACGTCCATTCAGCGCAAGCCGTGATGGATTTATCATGGGCGAAGGTGCTGGTTGCTTGATTCTCGAGGAACTGGAGCACGCTAAGGCTCGTGGTGCGAAGATCTATGCTGAGATGGTAGGCGAGGGCGAGAGTGCTGATGCTTATCACATCACAGCTTCTCATCCTGAGGGTCTCGGTGCTAAGCTCGTTATGGAGCGCGCATTGGCTGATGCCAATCTGAAGCCAGAGGACATTGACTATATCAATGTTCACGGTACATCTACCCACGTAGGTGATATCTCTGAGGCTAAGGCTATCAAGGCTGTCTTCGGTGATGCAGCTTACAAGCTTAACATCAGTTCTACCAAGTCAATGACTGGTCACCTCCTCGGTGCTGCCGGTGCAGTAGAGGCTATGGCTTGTGTTCTTAGTGTGAAGAACGATATCGTTCCTCCTACTATCAACCACGAAGAGGGTGATGACGATCCAGAGCTCGACTACAACTTGAACTTTACCTTCAACAAAGCTCAGAAGCGTGAAGTTCGTGCTGCATTGAGCAATACTTTCGGATTCGGCGGTCACAACTGCTGTGTAGTATTCAAGAAGTATGCTGAATAATTTTATAGATAGAATAAAGCTCTCTTTCCGCAAGGATAAAGAGCTTTATTTTTCTTTGTACGAAATCCTTGGTTTCTATCCTCACGATATCAGTTATTACAAGCTTGCCTTGATGCACAAGAGCATCATGCGCCGCAATTCAAAGGGTAAGCCGGTGAATAACGAGCGCCTGGAGTTCCTGGGCGATGCTGTTCTGGATGCTGTAGTAGGAGACATCGTATACCAGCACTTCCCTGGCAAGCGTGAGGGATTCCTTACGAATACCCGAAGCAAGCTAGTGCAGCGCGACACGCTCAACAAGCTGGCGCAGGAGATGGGTATCAATCAGCTGATTTTATCTAACGGACACAGTTCTTCTCATAACAGCTATATGGGAGGAAATGCATTCGAAGCCTTGGTTGGTGCCATCTATCTGGACCGCGGTTATGACGCATGCATGTTTTTCATGAAGAATCGCATTCTGGCACAAATGATAAACATTGATAAGGTGGCTTACAAGGAGGTTAACTTCAAGAGCAAGCTTATCGAATGGAGCCAGAAAAACCGCGTACAGCTTGAATATGTATTGATTGAGCAGCAGAAAGATGACAATGGAAGCCCTGTGTTCACCTATCAGGTGGAAATTGAAGGCGTGAAAGGGGGTATCGGCAAGGGATATTCCAAGAAAGAAAGCCAGCAGTTTGCCTCTAAGGAAACTTTAGACAACCTGCGCAAGAAACCGCAGTATATTGATGAGGTCTTTGCTGCCAAGGCTAACCGTACAAAGATGGAGGAAGAGCCTGTGCTCAATGTGCCTAGCACAGAAGTGCAGGAGAATTTCATCATCTCGCAGAATCTGGACGAAAAAAAACTAGAGGAGAAGCACGTCAGCGTGTTCAAGGAAGAGGTTTTTTCGGACAAGGCTGCTGCAGAGGAGAATGAAATGGCAGAAACCGTCGTAGAACAGAACAATAGCGACGAGTTTGACTTGAGCGATATTACAGCAGAGCCTAAGGAGATGTCTAGAGAAGACATCATTGCAGCTGCCGAGGCGGCTGCTTTTGCTGAAGAATAAACTCTTTACATATCGGAAAAAGACTCCCATAGAAAGGTAATATAAACTTATCTATGGGAGTCTTTTTGTATACATCAGGTAGGGCTTTTATTGCAGTTTCTCTCCTCATATATATCTATCTTGGATTTTTGTATTAAAAAAAAGTAAAAACTTTCTCTATATCAAAAGATTGAATTAATTTTGCATCTACTTTATAAGGTATATATATCTAGATATGAGTTTAACAACGATAGTAAGTAATGTCTTCAAACCCCGACAGAAGGAGTTGGAGAAGTATGTTAATGATGCAGAACATTTGCAGCATCATACACTCATGCGCCTTATTGAAAAGGGCAAGAATACGGAATATGGTGTAAAGCATCTATTAAATACTACCAATAGTTATGAGAAATTTGCGATGAATGTGCCTGTCAACACCTATGAGGAGCTGAAGGGGGACATCGACCGCATGCGCCATGGAGAAAAGGATATCCTGTGGCCGGGTACCGTGAAATGGTATGCTAAATCTTCGGGTACTACCAACGACAAGAGTAAGTTTATCCCTGTTTCTCATGATGGTTTGCATGGTATTCATTATGCGGGTGGATTTGATGCCGTAGCGCTCTATCTGCGTAATAATCCGAAAAGCAGGATTTTCGACGGCAAGAGCCTGATTCTCGGCGGTAGCCATTCGCCTAACTATAATGTTTCGGGCAGTCTGGTGGGCGATTTGAGCGCTATTCTCATCGAAAACATCAATCCGCTTGCCAATTGGGTGCGTGTGCCTAGGAAGGAAACGGCTCTCCTGAGCGACTTCGAGGTGAAGCGCGACCGTATTGCGCAGGAAACCCTGAACAAGAACGTTACGAATATCTCGGGTGTGCCTAGCTGGATGCTCAGCGTTCTGGTACGCGTCATGGAGCTTTCAGGCAAGAAGCATCTGGAGGAAGTATGGCCAAACCTGGAGGTTTTCTTCCACGGTGGTATTGCCTTTACGCCTTATCGCAAGCAGTATGAGCAGCTCATCACTTCGCCTGACATGCATTATATGGAGACTTATAATGCCAGCGAAGGCTTCTTCGGACTGCAGAGCGATCCATCCGACCCGGCGATGCTCCTGATGATAGATTATGACGTCTTCTACGAGTTTATCCCTATGGATGAATTCGGCAAGGCCAATCCTACCATCATACCTCTATGGGATGTGGAGATAGGCAAGAACTATGCGATGGTTATCACAACCTCCTGTGGATTATGGCGTTACATGATTGGTGATACCGTTCAGTTTACAAGCAAGAATCCATATAAGTTTGTCATTACCGGCAGAACCAAATACTTCATCAATGCCTTTGGCGAGGAACTGATTATGGATAATGCCGAGAAGGGTCTGGCTTATGCCTGCGAGAAGACGGGTGCCCAGGTGGCTGAATATACGGCTGCTCCTGTCTATATGGACAGCAACGCCAAATGCCGCCATCAGTGGCTTATCGAATTCTCCAAGGAACCGGAAAGCCTGGACGAGTTTGCCAGCCTGCTCGACCGGAAACTGCAGGAAATCAACAGCGACTATGAGGCTAAGCGATTCCACGACGTTACGCTCCAGCATCTGGAAATAGTAAAGGCAAGACCGGGAGTCTTCAACGATTGGCTCAAGAGCAAGGGCAAGCTGGGTGGTCAGCATAAGATTCCCCGTCTCAGCAACAGCCGCAAGAATCTCGACGAAATGCTGATGATGAACAAGTAAATTTTTATCGCTGCCTTCGAGATAGGGTAGCGAATATAAAGATAATATACAATGATTAATATGAACGACATCAAGGACAAGTTGAAGTTAAATTCCTTGTTTCTGCCTTTCTATCTGGCGGTCTTCTTCCTGTTGGCTTCCTGTGCACGAATGGGACAGCCTGACGGAGGATGGTTTGACGAGACACCACCTAAGGTGGTAGGTGCCTCGCCGGCTGACGGTGCTGTCAATGTGAAGGAGAAGAAGATAGATATTTACTTCGATGAGTTTATCAAGGTGGATAATCCTACCGAGAAGGTGGTGGTTTCGCCTCCTCAGCTCGAAGTGCCTGAAATCAAAGGTGCAGGAAAGCGTATTCATATTTCGCTTGTCGATTCTCTGAAACCCAATACCACTTATACCATCGACTTCTCGGATGCTATCAGCGACAACAACGAGGGAAATCCGATGGGCAACTATACCTATAGTTTTTCTACAGGTACCGTCATTGATACGATGGAGGTTGCGGGATATGTGCTGGAGGCTGAGAATCTGGAACCTATCAAGGGTATTCTCGTAGGTCTCTATGATGATCAGGCTGATTCTGCGTTCAAGACCAAGCCTATGTTGCGTGTAAGCCGTACGGACAGTAGAGGACGTTTCGTCATCAAGGGCGTAGCGCCGGGCTCTTATCGCATCTATGCCCTGCAGGACATGGACGGCAACTATATGTTCAATCAGAAGAGCGAGAAAATCGCCTTCACCCATGACATCATCATACCATCCAGCAAGCCTGATATCAGACAGGATACCACATGGATAGACTCGCTGCACATCAAGTCGATTGACCAGGTGAAATATACCCATTTCCTGCCTGATGACGTGGTGCTCAGGGCTTTTACGGAACCGTTGACAGACAGATATTTCCTGAAGGCAGAGCGCAAGATGCCTAACTGTTTCTCTCTCTATTTCAGTTATGGAGATTCCATCCTTCCTGAGATAAAGGGACTTAACTTTGATGCCGAAAAAGCGTTCATCATAGAAAGTTCGGAGAAGAAAGATTCCATCACCTATTGGCTGAGGGATACTGCCCTGGTCAATCAGGATACGCTTCGCATGGATCTTACCTATCGCATGACCGACAGTACGGGTGTGCTGATATGTCATACCGATACGGCTATGGAGATTCTTTCCAAGGAACCATACGCCAAGCGAATGAAAGCCAAGGAAAAGGAGATAGCCGAGTGGTCCAAGAAGCAGGAAAAACTCAAGAAGAAAGGTATGCCTTATGACTCGGTGATGGCCATCAAACCGCTTGAGGTCAAGGTGGGAGTTGCCTCAGAACTGGACCCGGACAAGAACGTTACGTTCAGTTTTGATACTCCGCTTGCCAAGGCAGATACGGCAGGAATGCATCTTTATGCCAAGCATGATACGCTCTGGTATCGGGCTCCTTTTGAATTTGATTCGATAGGAAACCGGGAATATGTGCTGAGAGGAGAGTGGAGACCTGATATAGAATATAGTCTTGAGGTGGATTCTGCTGCTTTCGAGGATATCTACGGTCTGGCATCCAAGCCTATCAAGCAGGGATTCAAGGTCAGCTCGCTCGATACATACGGCACTCTCCTGGTGAATATCACCGATAATTTTGGAAATTTGCCTCTCCTGGTACAGTTGTTGAATGCTCAGGACCAGGTGGTGAAGTCGGTGAAGGCAGTAAATGGGGTAGCAGAATTCTATTATCTTAAACCGGAGAAGTATTACATGCGCCTGATTGTTGATAGAAACAACAACGGCAAATGGGATACGGGCTGTTATGATGATGATTTGCAGGCGGAGGAAGTATATTATTATCCGGAACTCCTGGAATGTAAGGCTAAATGGGATTTGACGGAAAGCTGGAGCCCGAAGTCTTATGAACTGTCCAGGCAGAAGCCTTCTGCCATCACCAAGCAGAAACCTGACAAGGAAAAGAAAGTAAAGAATCAGAATGCGCAACGTGCCAAAAAATTGGGCATAGAGTACATTCCTAAAATGTTATAGTTATGAAGACATTTAAATCTTTTTTGATAGCAGCAATGCTACTCTTGGTCAGCACAACCGTGTCTGCCCAGTGTACATTTCGTAATACGGCATTCAAATCGGGTGAGTTTCTCACCTATAACCTATATTACAATTGGAAGTTCGTTTGGGTAAAGGCTGGTAATGCCAGCATGTCGGTTATCCAGACTACCCGTCATGGTAAGCCTGCTTATCGTGGTTCGCTCGTAACCAGAGGAAATAAGCGAGTAGACGATTTCTTTGTGCTTCGTGATACTTTGCTTTGCTATAGTGGTACGGATCTGGCACCGCTCTATTTCCGCAAGGGAGCCCGTGAAGGCAAGCGATATACCGTAGATGAGGTTTTCTATAATTATGCCGGTGGCAAATGCAATGTAAACCTGCATTATCAGAATAAGAATGGTGAGCATAAATGGAAAAAGGCTTCCTACGAGGATTGTGTTTTCGACATGATGAACATCTTCCTCCGTGCCCGCAGCTTTGATCCTGCCAACTGGAAGCGGGGACATTGCGTCAAGTTCCCTATCTGTGATGGCGGCGGTCGTAATCCGGCTCAGTTGAAGTATGGTGGAAAGGTTACGGTCAAGGCTGACAACGGCGTGAAGTATCGTTGCCTGCGTCTTGAATATATGGAGATTGACGATGGTAAATGGAAGAAAATCGTAGATTTCTATATCACCGATGATGAGAATCATGTGCCTGTACGCCTGGATATGTTCCTGAAGTTTGGTTCGGCAAAGGCATTCCTGGTTGGCATGAAGGGCACCAGAAACCCTGTTACTTCTATTGTGCAGTAAGCAGCAGGTTTATAGATAAAAAAATAAAGGCATCAGGTTGTATTCCGTTGATGGAAACAGCCTGGTGCCTTTTTTATGTTTATGCGGTAATCTTCCTTATTGCAGATATTCTCCGAAGTCGGTCAGTCTCATATCTCCCTTCTTCAGGAAGGTATCGTGCATGGCGAGGGCGGCACGCATGCTCTGTGGCTCGTGCCCCTTTTCTGCAAATTTCAAGTATTCACGAAGCATTGGACGATAATCCGGGTGCGCACAGTTCTCGATAATCTCCTTGGCACGGCGCAAAGGACCCTTGCCGCGAAGATCGGCGACTCCCTGCTCAGTAACGATAACATCCACATCGTGCTCGGTGCTATCTACATGGCTGCACATCGGAACGATGGCTGAAATGCAACCGTTCTTGGTGGTACTCTGGGTGGTGAAGATGGAGATGTAGCCATTTCGCTCGTAATCGCACGAACCACCGATACCATTCATCAGCTTGCTGCCGCAGATGTGGCTGGAGTTCTCGTTGCCATAGATATCGCACTCGATGGCGGTATTCATGGCGATGACACCCAGTCGGCGGATTACCTCCGGAGAGTTGGAAATCTCGCTCTGGCGGATGGTGAGATGCTTCTTGAAGTAATCTATATCATCATACACCTCTTTCAAAGTCTCGTTTGTTACGGTGAGCGAAGAGCAGGATGCATCCTTGATTCTTCCCTCACGCATGTATTTCACTACAGCATCCTGAACCACCTCGGTATAGACGCTGAATACAGGCACGTTAGGATTCTGTCCCAATGCCTCAAGAACGGCATTGGAAGTTACGCCCACTCCGCTCTGCAAAGGCAGGAACTGAGGAGGAATATGTCCCTTCTTCAGGTCGCTGACCAGGAAATCAGCCACATTATGTCCCATCTGTTCGGTTACAGGGTCGAGTGGCTTGAAGGCACGCGCCTCTTCCGGAATGTTGCATTCTACCACACCCACAATCTTATGTGCATCAATCTCCACATACTCTTTACCTATTCTATCGCCCACATTCAAGATTGGGATAGGTGTGCGGAATGGGCATTCTGCTATCTCATATACATCGTGAAGATAACGGGAAGCTGGACTGTGGAAGGTATTCTTCTCGATGAGCACCTTCTTTGCCAATCTAACGATGGTAGGAACAATGCCGCCGGCAGAGGTAAGGAATGCCTTACAGGTAGTTTCGCCTTCTTCCAAATCAGAAACTTCGATGATGGCAAGGTCTATCTCGCCATAGAAACCACGGCGCAGGCGCTCAGCCATGTGGCCGAGATGCATATCCTCGTAGTCGATTTCACCGAGATTGGTATGGGTGCGGAAATCCTTGTTGGTAGAAAATGGCGCACGGAACTTGATGGCATGGGCTGCTGCCATGTCACCTTCGATACTCTGCGAGGTAGAAGCACCTGTCAGGATGCCCACTTGGAAAGGTCTGCCCGCCTCATGCTCTGCCACGGCTCTCTTGGAGAGTTCGCGGAAAGTTGCCTTAGGCACGCCGTTTGGTGTGAAACCACTCAATCCGATTGTATCTTGATCGTTAATCATCGCTGCCGCTTCGGCAGCACTCAATCTTGTATATGCCATTTTCTTCTAACTTAATACTCATTAGCGGAACTTATAGCCGCCTTCTTGATAATTGATAACTGTTATGCGGCTGCAAAGTTACACATTATTTTCGATATACGCTAATAATTTGATAATTTTATGCATATATTAGGCAAAAAACTTACAAATAGTGAATAGATATACAGAAATTGTTTACTTTATGCAAAAAACTATTTTGTTTTCTGCATCCTGTATTTTGTTTTTTCCCGATTTATTCTCTACTCATGTTAGCATTTTCATCAGATAAAAGTGGTATTTTAGGGGCATTTAATAACATTTTGCGAATGATTTGTCGGATATATCAGAAAAATGAGTTAACTTTGCACTCAAAACATAAATAATATAAAAATAAGGTTCAAACAAAATGGAACAGAAATTATTGATCTACAACACTCTCACTCGTACGAAAGAGAGATTCACTCCGCTCCACGCTCCTAACGTGGGCATGTATGTTTGTGGCCCAACTGTGTATGGCGATCCGCATCTTGGTCATGCGCGTCCTGCCATTACATTCGATATACTCTTCCGCTATCTCAAGCACCTGGGCTACAAGGTTCGCTACGTTAGAAACATTACCGACGTGGGCCACCTGGAGCACGATGCAGATGAGGGCGACGACAAGATTGAGAAGAAGGCACGCCTGGAGCAGTTGGAGCCAATGGAGATTGCGCAGTACTACATCAACCGCTACCACGATGCCATGGAGGCGCTGAACGTACTCCCTCCTAGCATTGAGCCTCATGCCACAGGCCATATCATCGAACAGGAGAAGCTGGTACAGGAAATCCTGGACAATGGCTATGCTTACGAGAGCAACGGCTCTATCTACTTCGACATCGAGAAGTATAACAAGGATAATAAGTACGGTATCCTCTCCGGACGTAACCTGGAGAACGTAATCAACGAGAGCCGCAAACTGGCTGGTATCGGCGAGAAGAAGAACCAGGCTGACTTTGCCCTCTGGAAGAAGGCTTCACCAGAGCATATCATGCGCTGGCCTAGTCCTTGGAGCGATGGTTTCCCAGGATGGCACTGCGAGTGTACTGCAATGGGCAGAAAGTATCTGGGCAGCCACTTTGATATTCACGGTGGCGGCATGGATTTGATTTTCCCTCACCACGAGTGCGAGATTGCACAGGCTGTGGCTTCTCAGGGCGACCAGATGGTTCGTTACTGGATGCATAACAATATGATTACCATCAACGGTCAGAAGATGGGTAAGAGTCTTGGCAACTTCATCACTCTGGAGCAGTTCTTCACTGGCAATCACGACAGTCTGGAGCAGGCTTATTCGCCAATGACCATCCGTTTCTTCATCCTCTCTGCTCACTACCGCAGCACAGTAGATTTCTCTAACGATGCCTTGAAGGCTAGCCAGAAGGGATTGGAGCGCCTGATGAACGGTTTGAAAGACCTGGAGCGTGTGCCTGTGGCTAAGCAGAGCGATGAGCAGGTGAAGAAGTTCGTAAGCGAGTTGCGCCAGCGCTGCTACGATGCGATGAACGATGACTTCCAGACTCAGCTCGTCATCAGCTATCTCTTCGAGGCTTGCCACGTAATCAACACAGCCCTCGACCACAAGGCAAACATCTCTGCCGAAGACCTGAAGGAGCTTTCAGACACCATGCAGCTCTTCACCTTCGACCTGCTCGGCTTGAAGAGCGAGAAGGGAGCCAACAATGATGCCCGTGAAGAGGCTTATGGCAAGGTAGTAGATATGGTTCTCGACCTGCGTGCCAAGGCAAAGGCGGCCAAGGACTGGGCTACCAGCGACCAGATTCGCGATGCCCTCGCTGGTGCCGGCTTTGAGGTAAAGGACACCAAGGATGGTGTTACCTGGAAACTGAACAAGTAAAAATAGTCTCTATATATAATTAAGGTATGTCTCTCAAGAAACGTTTTGAGAGACATACCTTATTTAGTATGATTACTAAAACGTAAGGAATGATGAGATACAAGGTCATATATTTCGTGTTTTTTCTTCTTGCAATAATTAGCATAAGTTTCAAGCTTCGGGTGGATAGAAAGCTACTTTCAAAAACACTCTTCACTCTTCACGGATGCTCCCTAAACAACTAATATACAGTTGATTAGGTGAGTGAAGAGTGGTAGTCTACTCTTCACCACTCTTCACCACTCTTCACCATGATCAGCTACTGTTTCCGAATGCCGGAAGAGGAGGGCAAATGGATGGTAAGCTTCGAGGTTTTCGATGAGCTTCATCTACAGTATCCTATGCTGGTGGAAAATTTGAGTACGTGTGAAGAGTGGTGAAGAGTTGTGAAGAGTGGATGACTACTCTTCACCGCTTGCAACCCTAGTGTTTATCAGAGTTTCAGGCTAATCTGTGAAGAGTGAAGAGTAAAATCGAGAGTAAGGTTTTTCCCGAGCAAAACCACGCTTCCAGCAGCCGGAAAGCATATTCCGACTGGCGATGGTAGACCTCCCGAAAATTTTCTCCCGGCGTATTACTTTGTGCCCGGCAATGGCAAAAAGTTGCCCCAGTAGAGGGCAATATTGTGCCATAGTCAGGCAAAAAGTGGAATGAGCCTCTTTCCAACTTCAAATAAGAGGGGAATCTCCCTTTTTCTTTTCTATTTATTTACTGATTTAGTAGCAATCGTATCCTTCTGCTTGGTAACTACGGAATCTCTCAACATTTTGTCTTTCTGCTTCTTATATTCCTTGTACTCTCGCTCATAGTAGTGAGCGTAGTTGACGAAAGGCTCGGTTACGGCATCGCTGCTGCTTGCCGTGAATGTGTGACCGTATGGGTCGCTTGCCTTGATGATAATCTTGGCATTCGGGTTCTTTGGTACATAATAATAAAGGTGGTTCATGATGAGATAACCGTTACCTTTGCTCACGAAACGATAGGATACACTCTCGCTGTATTTATGATGATAGCCGGCTGCAAAGGCATCCTGACCCTTGCTGCTGATGCGGCGCATCAGATATTCCTTGCCATCCTCTATGGCTACCACGCGCCAGTGACTGGTGGCATTGAAGACATTAGCTACCAGGATATTCCTGTTGGTTGCCAACTGCCAGTCTTTGGCATATTTCTCACCGTTGAAATCGGTCTGGGCACGGAAGATGGTCATCTGCTTGCTCTTGTCCCAGAAAGTTCCCTTGTAGTAGCAATCGTTGATGCTGGTACCTACAAAGCTATAGACATAATATCCGTTCGGGGTGCCGCAGATGTTGATGTTCGACTGCCAGATATTGCCACAGGCAGCAGCATGACAATGCTCCATCACATCCTCGCCCTCGTAGTTGATCTCATGGTTGCAGGCAAAATGAGTATGTCCGCAGAAGAGTTCGTATCCTCCCTTAAACTGCTTCAGCAGAGAGAGCAGGAGCGAGAGGCGGGAAGAGGAATAATGCCCCTCCTCATTGGCATTGGTCAGCGGCTTCGCCTTGCTGAAAGGCGCATTGCCGAAGGTAAAAGGAATATGATAGCAGAGCACCACCTTCTTATCCTTGGACGTAAGAGCCAGATTCTGTTTCAGCCACTTCACCTGGCGCTCACGCAATTCTCCAGGAGAATAATAAGACATGCCGCGATGGAAGAAGCAGTTGTTGATGCAGACATAATGCACATCGCCACGGTCAAAGGAAAAATCGGTAGGACCGAAATTTTCCTCCCATTTCCTGCGATAGAGTGCCTTCCCATCCTGGTCGTGATTGCCGATGACGGAGAAGAGACGCATCTCTGAAGAGCCCAATGCCTGGCGTATCTGGCGCTCCAGCTTGGCATTATAGCCGCCATAATACTGTACATCATCGCCCATGCTCAGTCCATATACGGGAGTTCCTGCAGGAAAACTCTTGATGGTCTGCTTGATGTCTGCCATCGTCTGGGTTGTGAATCTTTCCACATCGCTCTTCTTGATGGGATTATCATCCGGAGAAGTATAGTAAGGGCTGTAGGCATTGGTAACCTGCGGGTCGCCGATGACTATCATCTTGTAACTCACCTCCTTGCCGCCGGGCAATCGGGTGAGAGTAAAGTCATATTTCTTCTTATCGTTGGAAACTGCTTGGTAGAAACAAGCCGTGCGATCGGTTTCGCTATGGGTAGGTACCTCGCAGTCGGCAGGCACGGAGTAGTAGATGAAGCGAGCCAACGAGTCTCGTTTCATCTTGTAGCGTCCCGAGGAATCAGTCTTCACACAATGGTAGCCATCGCTCACGATGACGCCAGTCACTCCCTTGCCATCGGTATCCAGCAAGGTGCCGCTGATATTGAAGTCCATCTTCTTCACCACCGGCTTCGGTTTCTGAATGGAATCCTTCATCTGTGGATGATAATGTATGTTGGCCGCTATCTTGGGTCCGATGGCGGGCAGGGTAGTGATTTCCTCGTTGAGGCGCATTGTCATGCCGATTGCCACGAGCATGCAGCAAACGAGCAATATTCCACCGATGTATAGCAGTTTCCTTTTCATTCCTTTTGTATTGATATTATCGTGCAAAATTACGCATTTATTATGGGAAAACCTTAGATTATTGTTTAAAAATAACTAAATATTAATATATCTTCTTTATGATTATAAATGTCCTCTTTCTGCCCAATCGCCTCTGTCGAGGGTTCCGTATCCCACGGCTTCTGCTATATGGTCAGGCTTAATCTGTTCACTTCCTGCCAAATCAGCAATGGTTCGTGCCACTTTCAGTATTCTGTTATAGGCTCTGGCTGACAAAGAAAGCTTCTCCATTGCCATTCGGAGCAGTTCGATACCTTGTTCGTCGGGTTCGGCAAACTGATGAATCATTCTTTCGGTCATCTGGGCGTTGCAATGGATGCCTTTATAATCATTGAATCTTTCAGCTTGAACTTCTCTTGCCTTGATGACTCTTTCTCTGATCTTGGCACTTGGCTCACCTGGTGCTGCCTTCGATATGTCCTGGAAAGGAACGGGACTGATTTCACATTGGATGTCTATTCGGTCTAAGAAAAGAGGGGCCGCTGATTGTCCCACTTTTTGGCTCGCTCCATGCCATCTGGCACTACGCCTACGATGATTTATCAAGGACATAGGTGAATGGCCATTGTTTATGTTCACGATGCAAAGATAACACTTTTTGTTTAATTAGTCGAGCCTTTTTGATTAGAATTGCTCCATTGTGCATAGACTCTATACATTCCCACATGGGCCAGGTGAATTTCTGATAGACAGAATCTAAGGAATGTATTTCGGCTTTATTCTTAAAAAAAAATAATTTTGTTGGTAAAAATTTGCAAATGCGAAATATTTTCATTAACTTTGTGGCATCAAAATACGAGAAGAATGGAAAGTACGGAGATTATAAAGAACGCAGGACTAAAAATCACTCCGCAACGTAAAGTGGTTTATGAGGTTATGATGGAATTGCGTCATGCTGCCATTGATGAAATAATCAAGTGTGTGCAATCCAAAGATAATCAGATAACCATCTCAACCATCTATCGCATTCTTGATTCGTTTTGCAAGGCTAATCTGTTATCATTTGTGTTCCATCCCGAAGTGGGGAAAAGCTATTATGACATTACCGTGACAGAGCATCACCACATATTCGAGGGAGAGAGCATCTTGGATTATATGGATGAAGGGCTTACGGAATTGATACGACAGTATTTGAAAGAAAAGAATTTTGCATCGGTTGACATTAGCCGAATACAGGTGCAGATAACGATAAATAACCCAAAGTTAAACTCTAAAAAGTAACAAGTATGAGAAGTATCACGACTTTCGATTTGCAGTATGCACATCGCTTCTATGGCTTCCAAGGCGAAGCCCAGTATCTTCACGGTCACACTGGCACACTGACCATTGAGGTGGAAGATACGGTTGAAGAAGGTGTAAACATGGTGTACCCTTGTAATGAAATCCAAAAGGTGGCATGGAGCCTGTTGAAGAATTTTGACCATGCCTTGGTGCTCCGCGAAGATGACCCTTTGCTTCCTGCCATTCTTGATGTGTATGAAAAGCAAGGCATCAAAAACGGCCATCCGCAAAACAAAATGAAAGGAGAGGCCTTCAAGACCGAATTGGCAACGGCTTACCCTGATGCCCGTCTGGTTGTTACCAAAGAAACCATGACAGTGGAAGGTATGATTAAGATTGTATATGACTTGTTGAAAGACAAACTGAACATCGCTAAAATCACTTTCACAAGCGGTGTGAATGCCGCTTCTGCCGAGTTTACCACAAAGAATAACATCGACCGCTGTCCTCTTTGCGGTGTCGCCCTCAATGCGGATGGAGTATGCCCAAAATGTGGTTATCGTAAAAAATAATCCACGTAAAGCTGCATATAAAATAATGTGATGATGAAAATACGGGTGGAAAAGATTTCACACTTTTCCACCCGTATTGTACAAGTTAGAAAAATAATTTGAAATTCGGCTAATGGCTTCAACCTTTGTTTCCATAACCACATCGGCATACACCTGTGTTGTGTGACGGCTCGTATGGAAACTGACATTTTTCGTAATCCCTGCATCCGCAGCCATTTTTTTAAGGCTCGACTGATTATAGAGAGGCTATCATTCTCGTTTAATTTGTAATTTTACTATTTTATAGTGATTATTCTTTATCCTTGCTAAGGGAAGCATCGTGGCATCACCAAGTTTTTTTGGGGGTAGATTGTCTGAAAACCCATAACAGCCAAAATGTCTCCTAATATTTCTTATTGTTAACACTTTATCTTTGGTTTTCTCGAAATATTTTCATAACTTTGTAGCTATCAAACACTTATCGCTTATGAAGTACATTAAAGGTGAAGATAGAAGACAATACGTATTGTTTCCGGCTTGTCTGGACGAGTACATCGAGCAGGATAATCCTGTTCGCTACATTGATGCG
>NZ_JBQKLN010000036.1:0-41783 GCF_052116205.1 Prevotella sp. Sow4_E9_plate
ATCAGGTGGTTATTGCGGTGAGGTCCCACCTCTTCCCATTCCGAACAGAGAAGTTAAGCTCACTTGCGCCGATGGTACTGCAATGCAATGCGGGAGAGTAGGTAGCCGCCTCCTTTCATCAAGAGCCTCAGATTTCGAAAGATTTCTGAGGCTTTTCTTTTATTATCTATTGTATATTTTGAGTTCTATTGTTCTATAATCTAATTGTATTTTGTATCTTTGCAAAAAAAAAATAATTATGTTTTATTATTTAAGCACTTGGTGGAGATGGTTGTGTCGCTGTAAATATAGCCGCGGTTTTGGTGTTCAGTCACCTTCTGCCTATAGCTTTATTCGATATGTTATAAATGAGCATTATCCTTATTATGCATATTCTGAATTGGAAGAACGTTATGAGATGCCTGGCAGATTGCAACATAAGCTAGGCAGACTTCTTTTTCGCTTAGCTAATTACTGGCAGCCCGAAAAGTGTTATAGTATTGAATCTCTTTATTTTCCTTACATTAACGCAGGATGCTATAAAACTGTACTTTGTACTTTGTATGACTTATATGATTCTTCCACAAAGAATTTGGTCGTTATCGATTTAGATCATATAGATAAGGATGAGCTGTATTCTTCTATATTGCCTTTTTGCAATGATAGAACATTATTAGTAGTTTTGGGCTTAAATCATGGAAAAAACAAGCAGTTTTGGCATCGATTGCAATATTCCGAATATACTGGAATTACCTACAATCTGTATTATGCCGGAATCGTCTTTTTTGATAAATCAAAATACAAGCAACATTATCAAGTTAATTTTTAAAATAAAAGGGTTGCCTCATCGCATGGATGGACAACCCTTTCTTTCTTAAAAATCTTATATATCTACTTATTTACGTTTGCAATGATTACGAGTCTTTTGCTTTGAATTCTTTCTATCCTTTTTATTTGCATCACCAGTAGCTATCTTTTCTTTTCGTATAGGTGCAAAATCACCAGCGAGAGTGAAATCAAGCTGCTTCTTCTCTAAGTTTGCTTGCGCAACCTTGATACGGATGGCATCACCTAAAGAATATTTATTGTGATGACGACGGCCTATCAAGCAAAAATTCTTTTCGTCAAAATCGTAATAGTCATCAGCAATGTCTCGCATAGGAACCATGCCTTCGCAATGGTTCTCGTCTATCGTCGCATAGATGCCGTAGGATGTGATACCACTGATGTGGGCATCGAATTCTTCACCGAGTTTGTCACCCATGAATTCTACCATTTTATATTTGATAGAGTCACGCTCAGCATTCTGTGCTATTTGTTCCATCTCAGAGCTATGTTCACAAAGCTCTTCATAATGTTTTTCGTTGGCACTTCTACCACCAGCAGCATATTTGGTTAGCAAGCGATGTACCATCGTGTCAGGATAGCGGCGTATTGGTGAAGTGAAATGAGTATAGTATTCAAATGCAAGACCGAAGTGACCAATGTTATGTACAGAGTATTTTGCCTTCATCATGGCACGTAGTGCTACCATTTGGATGAGGTTGCTTTCAGGTTTTCCATCACAATCTGCCATCAGTTTATTGAGACTCTTGGCAGTAGCACCCTTGGTGCCTTCTGTCTTTATTTTATACCCAAACTTAACAACGAACTCTCGAAGGGTTTCCAATTTCTGTGGGTCAGGATTGTCGTGAATACGATAAGGAAGCGTTTTTGGCTTTTTGCCTTTCTTGACCTTTCCGATGCTTTCTGCGACAGTTCTGTTAGCGAGTAGCATGAACTCCTCGACAAGTTTATTGGCGTCTTTAGAGCGTTTGTAATAGCATCGTATAGGCTTTCCCTTCTCATCTATATCAAAATGCAATTCTTCACGATCGAATTTTACAGCACCATTCTTGAATCGAGCAGCGCGCAATTTCTTTGCTAATTTGTCTAGTGTAATGAGTTGAAGAGCGTTTTCACCCTGATATGGGTGTTCTTTAGTCTCTGCAGGAGCAGGCTCACCTGTACCATCTATTACGCCGTTTGCTTCCAGAAGCTCTTGTACTTCTTCGTATTTATATCTACGATTGCTTTCAATGACAGTATGAACGATGCGATAGTTCTTCACGTTGGCATTCTCATCCATTTCAAAGATAACGCTGTAAGCTAGTTTTTCTTCATTTGGACGGAGTGAACAGATGAAGTTGCATAAACGTTCTGGAAGCATTGGTATTGTGCGGTCTACGAGATAAACCGATGTTGCACGTTTTACAGCTTCCTTATCTATGATACTGCCTTCAGTGACATAGTGAGAAACATCTGCAATGTGCACGCCTACTTGCCAGTTGCCATTTTCTAATTTCTGTATACTCAAGGCATCATCGAAATCTTTAGCATCCTTAGGGTCGATAGTACATGTGAATACCTTTCGGAAGTCCTCGCGTTCCTTGTAATCCTTTTCTGTGATTTCGCCCGAAATCTTGTTGGCAGCATCCTCTACGTTCTTCGGATATTTATAAGGCAATCCATATTGTGCGAGGATAGAGTTCATTTCAACATCATTGTCACCCATCTGTCCGAGGATGTCAACAACTTCACCGATAGGGCTTTTGTTTTCTCCATCAGGCCATTCGATGATACGCACTACAGCCTTATCATCTGTTTTTCCTCCCTTTACCTTTCGTCTAGGTATGATGATATTGTGAGCAAAAACATCACTAGGTGTTACGAGATAAGCCAAGTCTTTATCTACCTTTAATCTACCAACGAAAGTATCCTTGGCACGTTCTAGGATCTTATTAACTTGGGCTTCTTTGATATGATTCTTTCGACGAGCTAAAAAGGTGAACTCTACACGGTCTCCGTTTAGTGCACCCATAGAGTTTCGTTCAGAAACGAATATAGGTTTTTCAGTGTTATCAGGAATAACCGAGTTCTTGCCGTTTGCTTTTCGATTGAATTTACCTTCCATCACCTGAATACTTTGATTCAAGCGATAAGAATTATCACTTACCTTAGCTAGGTAGTCATCCCATGCCATTTCCTCCATGACGTCAATAGCCAGCATCTTGAGTGGATGCGTGGTAAGATGGAGGGAACGGAATATTTCTTTAAAGCTGAGCGTTTCGCCTGGCCTTTGGGCAAAGAATTCCTGGAGCATCTCAGTGAGTTGCGCCTTATTCATTCTCTTGCCACCTTTTTTACCTTTTCCCATAATTTCGACTGTTATATGACTGTTAATAGTTTTATAAGGCAAAGAAACAAAAAAAAATGGAGAATACAAAGTTTCTTGGCATCTTTTTTCGTTTTTTATCAAATATGTAACAAAAATGGGCACAGATTCCGTCTTTTTTCCCTTTTTAAGAGTAGAAGAAAGGAATATGCTTTTTCTACTCATCGGAAATGCTTCATTCCTGTTTTAGAGGCTTTGGAAAGCCTCTGATGTTACAATGTTGTTACAATTTGAAATATCCGATATAGATATTTCGTAATAAGAAGATTTCTTATTATATTTGCAACTGAAACGTAACAAATATTTCCACAAATACAAATTATTATGGATACAAGTCAATATCTTGTGATTTTTTTTCAGATTCTCGGTTCTTTAGCTTTGCTCATCTATGGTATGAAGGTGATGAGTGAGGCCTTGCAGAAGATGGCAGGATCTCAGTTGCGCCACATTTTGGGTGCTATGACAACCAACCGATTTACGGGAATGCTTACAGGTACCTTTATTACCTGTGCCGTTCAGAGTTCCTCTGCAACTACCGTTATGACGGTTTCTTTTGTAAATGCAGGTTTGCTGACCTTAGCCCAAGCAATTTCCGTTATTATGGGTGCCAACATTGGTACCACGTTTACGGCTTGGATTATGTCGCTGGGTTATAATGTAGATTTAACGATTGTCGTATTCCCTGCGTTCTTCCTCGGCATTATGCTGATTTATAGTAAGAAGCGCCGTTATTTCGGAGATTTCCTTTTTGGTATCGCCTTCCTCTTCTTCTCGCTCGTTCTGTTGAGTAGTGCGGGTAAGGCTCTCGATCTGGAACATAATCCGGCGGTTATCGATTTCTTTGGATCTTTTGATACGAAGAGTCATTTTACGATTGTAGTCTTCCTCCTGATTGGTACACTTATAACCTGTATCGTACAGAGTTCGGCAGCTGTGATGGCCATCACCATCTTACTCTGTTCTACGGGTGTACTCCCTATCTATCTGGGTATTGCCTTGGTAATGGGTGAGAATATCGGAACTACCGCAACAGCCAATCTTGCCGCTTTGGGTGCCAATGCCCAGGCTCGTCGTGCAGCCTTGGCCCATCTGGTATTCAATGTCTTTGGTGTAATCTGGGTTCTCTGCCTGTTCTATCCATTTGTAGATTTCGTTTGCTCTATCGTGGGGTATGATCCTGATGGTGGTATGTCTGCGGCACAGAAGGCAAAGTTGTTGCCAATTGTTTTGGCAATGTTCCATACCTGTTTCAATGTTTGCAACACGGGCGTTCTGATTTGGTTTATCCCACAGTTGGAAAAAGTTGTCTGCAAACTTATCAAGCCTAAGGCAGATAAGGAGGATGAAGATTTCCGTTTGCGCTTTATCCAGGCTGGCATCATGAAGACCCCAGAACTTTCTGTCTTCGAGGCACAGCAGGAAATCGGCAGTTTCGGCGAGCGTATCCATCGTATGTTTAGTATGGTGAGAGAGTTGCTGGATACTCAGGATTCCAAGACTTTCGACAAACTCTATGAGCATATCGAGAAGTATGAGGGTATTTCTGATAATATGGAGATAGAGATTGCCAAGTATCTTGATCAGGTGAGCGATGCTCATCTGAGTGATGATACCAAGGCGAAGATCCGTGCGATGTTGCGTGAGATTTCTGAAATCGAGAGTATTGGTGACAGTTGCTTCAATCTTGCCCGCACCATTAAGCGCAAGGGTGAAAACAAGGAGGAGTTTACTGCCAAGCAGAGTGAAAACATTCATCAGATGTTTAAGTTGGTAGATGAGGCGCTGACTCAGATGAACTATATGTTTGCTCATGAACGCCATTCTATCAATCTCAACCATACGTACAATATCGAGACTGAGATTAATAATTATCGTACTCAGTTGAGAAACCAGAACCTGGATGATGTGGATAACCATCTTTATACCTATGGTGTAGGTACATTGTATATGGATATCATTCAGGAATGCGAAAAACTGGGTGATTATGTGGTTAATGTCGCCGAGGCTCGCATGGGAGTCAGAACATCTGAGGCTGTGTAATGCAGAATGTTATTGATAGAAAGAAAATAAAAGTAATAAAAGCAAACGGGGAAGTATCAATGGATGCTTCCCTGTTTGCTTTTGTTGTTTATATATTCTGAATGTTTTTATTTTTCCAATATTTCCTTCAGTTCCTTCATACCATCTGAAGCCCCTTTCATGATGTGCTCTATCTTGTAATATCCATTGGTGTTTACAGCACCCGGGTCTATCAGATAGATAGGAATGTGAGGCTTGGTATATGAAATCAGACCTGCAGCAGGATAAACGTTGAGTGAGGTTCCGATAATGACGAAGATATCGGCTTGCTGTACAGCTTCGGCTGCCGGCTCAATCATAGGAACGCTTTCGCCGAAGAAAACGATAAATGGGCGCAACAGGCTTCCATCTCCAGCTTCGGTTCCCGGTTTTACCTCGCAGTCATCCTCAGGTAATTCCTTGATGTAGCGATAATCGTATGGATCGCGAGAAGAGCAAACCTTAGAAAGTTCGCCATGTAGATGGATGACATTCGAAGAACCAGCCTTCTCATGTAGATTATCTACGTTTTGTGTAATAACAGTTACCTCAAAGTTCTTCTCCAGTTCTTTGATAAGCTTATGACCCTTGTTTGGTTGAGCGGCATAGAGCTTATGGCGCAACATGTTATAAAAGTTAGTCACTAGGGTAGGGTCAGCTTCCCATCCCTCATGGGTCGCTATCTGTTCTACAGGATAGTTTTCCCATAGGCCATCATTGCCGCGAAAAGTTTTGAAACCACTCTCCACAGACATGCCTGCACCGGTTAAAAATACGAGTTTCTTCATAATCTTACTATTAAGAATGCACAAATTTAGTAATTTTTCTTCAAATAGCATCGTTTTCAGCGAGAAAAATGTTATCTTTGCACTCGTTTTAAGGACAATAAGTACAAAATAAAGAATATTAATACAAAGTTTTAGATAAATTATGGATAAAGTAAGTTATGCTTTAGGCATTGGCATCGGTCGCCAGTTGGCGTCAATGGGTGCAGAGAGTTTGAATATCGACGATTTTGCACAGGCAGTTAAGGATGCCATTGCAGGCAAACTTCAGCTCGGTGAGCAGGAGGCTCAGGAGTTGGTACAGAATTTCTTCGCAGAGCAGGAAGCTAAGGCTCAGGCTGCTGCTGCAGAGAAGGGCAAGGTTGCTAAGGAAGCTGGTGAGAAGTTCCTCGCTGAGAATGGCAAGAAGGAAGGTATCATCACTACTAAGAGTGGTTTGCAGTATCAGGTTTTGCGTGAGGGAAATGGTAAGGCTCCTAAGGCTACCGATCAGGTAGAGTGCCACTACGAGGGTACACTCATTGATGGTACTAAGTTTGATAGTTCTTACGACCGTGGTCAGACAGCAACATTCCCATTGAATCAGGTTATTGCTGGTTGGACCGAGGGTCTTCAGTTGATGACCGAGGGCGCTAAGTATCGTTTCTTCATTCCTTATCAGTTGGGTTACGGTGAGCGTGGTGCTGGTGCATCTATCCCTCCATTCTCAGCATTGATTTTTGATGTAGAGCTTGTTGCAGTAAAGTAATATCAGAGAACATAGAATAAAAACATAAAAGTAAAAAATGAAAAAGTTATTTTTCGGAGCCCTCGTGGCTTGTGCTGCAGCTACATTTGTAGGTTGTGGCAATTCAACTCCTAAGGCAGATCTCAAGACTGATGTAGATACAATGAGTTATGCCATGGGTATGTCTCAGACTCAGGGTCTGAAAGAGTTTATGGTAGAGCGTATGGGCGTTGATACCGCTTATATGGATGATTTCATCAAGGGTCTTAACGATGGTGCTAATGCAGGTGATGACAAGAAGAAGGCTGCTTACTATGCAGGTATTCAGATTGGTCAGCAGATTTCTAACCAGATGGTTAAGGGTATCAATCATGAGGTATTCGGTGAGGATTCTACCAAGACTATCTCTTTGAAGAACTTCATGGCTGGTTTCATCTCAGGTACTACTGGCAAGAAGGGCTTGATGACAATCGACGAGGCTGCTAAGCTTGCACAGACCAAGATGATGGCTATCAAGGCTAAGAACATGGAGAAGGAATATGGTCCAAATAAGGTGGCTGGTGAGAAGTTCCTCGCAGCTAACAAGAAGAAGCCAGGTGTTGTAACACTTCCTTCAGGTGTTCAGTATAAGGTTATCAAGGAGGGTAATGGTCCTATGCCAAAGGATACTTCTATGGTAAAGGTAAACTACGAGGGAAAGACTATCGATGGTAAGGTATTTGATTCTTCTTTCAAGCGTGGTGAGGCTGTAGATCTCCGTGCTAACCAGGTTATCAAGGGTTGGACTGAGGCTTTGGTTCACATGCCAGCAGGTTCTGTTTGGGAAGTTTATATCCCTCAGGAGTTGGCTTACGGTGAGCGCGAGCAGGGTCAGATCAAGCCATTCTCTGTTTTGATCTTCAAGATTGAGTTGATTTCAGTAGGTGGTAAGTAATTAATATTGTAAGAGAACTCAAGCTTTATTTTAAGGAAGAGGACTTTTAAGAATATGAAGAAAATATTATTGACAGCACTCGTCCTCGTGGCGAGTGCTTCTTTGTTTACAGTTCATGCTGCAGACAAGAAGAAGGGGCGTAAGAAAGTTACCCCAGTGGTTTTATCTACAGCAAGCGACTCTTTGAGTTATGCTGCCGGTGTTCATGCTACACGTGGTTTGATACCATTCATTCAGCAGAGTTATAAGGTGGATACTGCTTATATGGCAGATTTTATCCGTGGTTATGAGGAAGCAATAGATAAGGCAAATACTCCTCAGGGCACAGCATACATCGTCGGTATGCAGATTGCCCAGATGGTTTCTCAGCGCATCCTTCCAGGAACTCGTGAGGAATTGAAGAGCACTAAGGATTCTATTGATGCTGCCATGTTCAGCCGTGGTTTCGTTGCAGCTATTGCCAATGATACAACTATCTTTAGTGAGAAGAAAGCTGGTGAGTACAAGAAGGAAGCTTTGGCAGGTGCAGGCGAGAAATTCCTTGCAGAGAATGCCAAGAAACCGGGAGTGAAGGTCTTGCCTAGTGGATTGCAGTACAAAGTAATCAAGGCTGGTCAGGGAGAAGTTCCTAAGGCTACTGATGAGGTTGAGGTTATCTACGAGGGCCGTCTTATCGATGGAACGGTCTTTGATGCAACTTCTAAGCATGGTGGTGCTAAAACAGACAAGTTCCGTGCCGGTAACTTGATTAAGGGTTGGACAGAAGCTCTCACTACAATGCCTGTAGGTAGCAAGTGGCAGCTTTATATCCCTTATGAGTTGGCATACGGTGAACGTCAGGCAGGTCAGATTCCACCATACTCAACTTTGGTTTTCGATCTAGAACTCGTTAGTATCGTTAAGCCAGAAGTAACTTCTGAGCCTGCTGGTGAATTGAAGGATGATGTATCAGTGGGTGCAGTAAAGAGTGCCGACAAGAAGGTAGATAAACCTGCTGCCAAGAAAGCTGCGCATTCAAAGAAGAGAAAGTAATTGCTACATATATAATAAGGTGAGAAGGGTATGTCATTGGTTTATGACATACCCTCTCTCTTTTTAATTACATCCCTATTTTACATTTTGCGGGCATGGAAACTGGAATCAGAACATCCACGGCTTTTAAAAGTAGCCTTTGATTGCAATCAATGGCTTCAATGATGTTAAAAGTGACTGTTGATTCCAATCATCAGTCCCAACGGCTCTTGAAAACAGGTGTTGATTGCAAACAATGGCTTCAATGATGTTAAAAGTGACTGTTGATTCCAATCATCAGTCCCAACAGCTCTTAAAAGTGGCTGTTGATTGCAATCAAAGGCTCCAACTGATATCGAAAGTAGAAATATTTTCTAATCAATGGTTCCGCTGGAGTAAAAAAAGGTGCGTCATATGGACTTATGCCTCCCTCTTTGTTTCTTTTACGTTTGTGTTTGTTGCTTTTGCATAAAAAATGGGAAAAGTGAATCTGCAGGTTCTCTTATTTGTATTATCTTTGCACCTGGTAATAAACAACTTCAATAATCATATTTTTAACCTGAAAGATAATGATGAAACAAATTACAACAACCGTATGTGCAACCATGCTGATGGCTAGTTGCGGTAATATAAGCAATACGGAGCTGCAAGTGAACCAACGGGTAGATGAACTCTACAGCAGAATGTCACAGCCAGAGCGTATCGCTCAGTTGAGGAGTGGGTATATGGATGAGCTTTTTGATGCGGAAGGCAATTTGGATACCGTCAAATGCAAGCAGCTCATTCCTTATGGTATTGGGCATTTTTCACAGTATGCCAGTCAGGAATTGGTTGATGCCAATTTCTTGCGAAAGCGTGTGGCTGTTGTACAAGATTGGTTGATGCATCATACCCCTAACGGAATCCCGGCTCTTTTTCACGAGGAAGTTCTTTCGGGTATCAATACGCAAGATGCAACAGTCTATCCACAGCAGATAGGTCAGGCTTGCTCATTCAATCCAGAGTTGGCTGAGCTCAAGACTTTGCAGACAGGTACCGCTCTTCGCAAGATGGGTGGCGTATTGTCGCTTTCTCCTATGGTAGACGTCTGCCGTACTCCAAGTTTTAATCGTCTGGAAGAATCATACGGTGAGGATGGCTATCTTTCTGCCGTTATGGGTACAGCTTTTGTCAAGGGTCTTCAGCAGGGCGATCTCAAGAAGGGAGTGGGAGCTTGCTCTAAACACTATCTGGGATATGGTGGTGGCGGTGATGCTGATGAGAAGGAGATGATGGAAGATATCCTTTTGCCTCATGAGACGATGATTCGTCTGGCAGGTTGCAAGGCTTTGATGCCGGGTTATCATGCTGTTCATGGTACCAAGTGCGTGGCAAATAGTGAGATTCTCAACGATATTTTGCGAGATTATCTCGGATTCGATGGAATGGTGGTGAGCGATTATACTGCCATTGATCAGTTGCCGGGACTTGATACTCCTCTTCAGAAAGCTGTAGCTGCTATCAAGGGTGGCAATGATGTTGATTTTCCTAGAGGCGAAAACTATCAGTATTTACAGGAAGCCTTGGATAAGGGACTTGTTAAGAAAGAAGTCTTTGAGCGTGCTGTAAAGGATGTTCTGCGTTACAAGATTCGTACAGGACTGATGGATAAGAATCCATATCTGTATAGTACGGAGGATGTAAAACTTGATACAAAGGAAGAACGGCAGACGGCTTACGATATTGCCAGTCAGTCTATCGTCTTATTAGAGAATAATGGTGTTTTGCCTCTTGTGAAGGAGGCCGATGTTCACAGCACCAATCAGGTTAAGAATATCTTGCTCACAGGTCCTAATGCCAATTCTATCTGGGCGATGTGTGGCGACTACTCTTTCCCTTCAATGTTCTATTTCTGGCAGAGTTGGAAGAAAAAATGGGATGATAGCCACTTGCCACATATCGTTAAATTGCTAGAGGCAATGCAGGCTGGTAAACCTGAGGGGATTAATATTAAGTATTCTCGTGGTTGTGACTGGACAGAGGAGATAGAGACCAAATTTGAAGAGTCTGGCGATAAGCGTGCTTGGGAGTATCAGCTCCTGCATCGCAAGGTTGATTCTGGCGAGAAGGCAGACAAGGCAGAAGCTTTGGCGATGGCAAAGGAAAGCGATGTTATCGTTGCTGCTGTAGGTGAGAATGTGATGCTCTGTGGTGAGAATCGTGAGCGAGATGGTCTCAAGCTTCCTGGTAAGCAAGAGGAATATGTTGAGGAACTCTTGGCTACGGGCAAACCTGTAGTCCTGGTAGTCTTCGGCGGTCGTGCGCAGGTTATCTCCAAGATAGCCAAGCGTTGTGCAGCAGTCATCCAGGCCTGGTATCCAGGTGAAGAGGGTGGTACAGCTGTGGCTGACATTCTTTATGGCAAGATTTCACCATCTGCCAAGCTGAGTGTCAGCTATCCTAATACTGAGGTTTATGAGCCTATCTGCTATAATTATTCCACCCGGCAGGATGCCCGTGTAGAGTGGCCTTTCGGTTATGGATTGAGCTATACAACCTTTGCCTATAAGAACTTGCAGGCAGTTAAGGAGCTCTCTACGGCTTCAGAGTCGAGCAATATCTACTTTGAGGTTACCAATACGGGTAAGGTTCGTGCCGATGAGATAGCGCAGGTATATCTGTCGCCAACTCAGAGCAACCAGCATATTCATCCTATCCAGTTGCAGGGCTTTGCCCGCATCTCTCTCAATCCTGGCGAAACCAAGAGAGTATGCATCAAGTTCTATACTGATCAGTTCGGTTATTATTCTCATCAAGGCAATCGTCAATGGAACATTGCTCCTGGAACGTATGAACTGAAGATTGGAGCCTCTTCTCAAGACATCCGTCTTAAGCAGCAGATAGTTTTGACGGGTGATAAAGTGGTGAAACCTTTGCGTGATCATTACTTCTCCGAGGTTATCAGATAAGCGTATGATTTTTCTACTAAAAGTAGCAAAATGCCAAGGTTTTTGGTTAAAAACAGTATAAAAAACAACAAAATGCACGGATATTGCAAAATGTTCGTGCATTTTGTTGTTTCTTTCAATAGTTTTTATTAATTTTGCTATCTGGTATAGAAGAGTACCTAAAAATAGCAACATATAAAATAGACAAAAATGGAAAAGATTGACAATCTTGACAGAAAGATACTCGGCATCCTTTCTAAGAATGCCCGTATTCCTTTCAAAGACGTAGCTGCTGAGTGCGGCGTGTCTCGTGCAGCCATCCATCAGCGTGTTCAGCACTTGATGGAGGATGGTTTCATCACAGGTAGCGGTTTCGATGTAAACCCTAAGAGTTTAGGTTATTCTACATGCACTTATGTAGGACTCAACTTGGAGCGTGGTAATATGTACAAGAAGGTAGTAGAGCGACTCCAGAATATCCCAGAGATTGTAGAGTGCCACTTTACTACCGGTTCTTATACGATGCTCATCAAGTTGTATGCTCGTGACAATGAGCAGCTCATGGATTTGCTCAACAACAAGTTGCAGGCAATTCCTGGTGTGGTTTCTACCGAAACACTCATCTCGCTTGAGCAGAGTATCAAGCGTGAGATTCCTGTTCTCTTGGAGGATGAATAATATTTTTGAAAAAGAATAAACAAATGGAAACATTTGACTTGGAGTCGCATCTCAAGGGTGCGTACTCTTCTTTTCCCGAAGCGAAGCATCAACCCGTAATAGGCATCACAGCCAATTACGAAAACATTGATGCAACGCTTCGTGATCGTTATTATAAGCAGGTAATAGCGGCAGGTGGTACGCCTGTCATTATTCCTCCCGTTGCCGATAGTACAGTCATCGTCAACACCCTGGAGCATCTCGATGCTTTGATTCTGACGGGTGGGGGAGATCATAACCCTCTGTGGATGGGCGAAGAACCTTCGCCTCGTCTTCATAACATCAATCAGGAGCGTGATGCGGCCGAGCTGATGCTGGTTCGTCTGGCTTTCAATCGCCAGATTCCGATGTTGGGCATCTGCCGTGGCATCCAGACATTGGCAATAGCCTTGGGAGGCAAGGTGTATCAGGACATCAAGCAGATGGTGAAGCACAGTCAGGATGCTGATCGTTCAGAACCTACCCATAGTGTAGAAATCAAGAAAGATTCCACCTTATATAATATATATGGGGCAGAAAAGATTCTTGTTAATTCTTTCCATCATCAGGCTGTAAGTGAGCCTGGCAAGCACATGCGCATCATAGCCAAGTCTACTGATGGAATCATAGAGGCGATAGAAAGCAACGAGTATAAGCAGATACTTGGCGTACAATGGCATCCGGAATGGCTTGGAGAGGAAGGAGGAAAGATTTTCCATTGGCTTGTGAACCAGGCTAATAATTTCTATGCTGCCAAGGAGTTGCATAAGCGCATCCTTACCCTTGATACGCATTGTGATACACCGATGTTCTTCCCGCAAGGCATCAAGTTCGATCATCGTGATTCCCGCATTCTCGTAGATTTGCATAAGATGACCGATGGACGCCAGGATGCTACTACCATGGTGGCTTATTTGCCTCAGCCTCAGATAGGTGAAAGCTTCAGCAGCAAGGTGGCTTTTGATGTGCAGGGACCTGCTCAGTATGCCGATCTCATCTTCGATAAGATAGAGGAAATCGTCAGCAAGAATAGGGCTTACCTCAGTATAGCCCGTATACCTGCCGACCTGTATAGCGATAAGCGCAAGGGCAGAAAGAGCATCATGCTGGGTATAGAAAACGGTTTGGCTTTGGAGCATGACCTGAGCAATGTAAAGCACTTTGCACAGCGTGGTATTGTGTATATTACCCTTTGTCACAATGGCGATAACGATATCTGTGATAGTGCCCGTGGCTGTAATACCCATAATGGTGTGAGCAGTTTTGGCGAGAAGGTGATTCAGGAGATGAACCGACTTGGCATTATGGTAGATTTGAGTCATGCAGGCGAAAAGAGTTTCTATGATGCACTGGAAATCAGTCAGACTCCTATCGTGTGTAGCCATAGCAGCAGCCGTTCCCTCTGCGATGTGCCTCGCAACCTGACCGACGATCAGATGCGTGCCTTGGCAGCCCGTGGTGGTGTGGCTCATACTACGCTCTATCATGGATTCCTGCGCAAGGAGGGCGAGGCAGACATCATGGATGCCATTGCCCATCTGGAGCATGCCATCGAGGTGATGGGCATCGACCATGTAGGTCTCGGTACCGATTTTGATGGAGATGGAGGCATCCGCGGACTTGCCGATTCTTCTGAACTCATCAACTTCACCCTCCAGCTGCTGCGCCGCAAGTATAGCGAGCAGGATATCGCAAAGATATGGGGAGGCAACTGGCTCAGAGTGATGACGCAGGTGCAGAACTTTGGAAAGTGAAGAATGAAGAGTGAAGAACGACGAAACAACGTTAGGCGGCCAAAGGGAAAGCCAATTCGACAGTTATAAGATAATCATAAAGTTCAAAGTTCAAATCTGAAAGTTCAAAGTAAATACGATGACGAAGAAAATGAAAATTATATTAGGTGTGGTGGTTGCTGCCGGTCTGGTGGCTGGTACCATCAGCTATAAGAATGCCAATACCAGTAGTTCGCCTGATGTGCAGGAGGTAGAGGAAGCGGAGAAGCTGAATCCCGTAGGTCCGGCTTTCAATGCTGATTCGGCATTGGCTTATTGTGCAGCGCAATGCGATTTCGGTCCTCGCGTCATGAACAGCGAGGCGCACGATAAGTGTGGCGAATGGATTGTGAGCAAGTTCAAGCAGTTTGGCTGCGAGGTAGAGACCCAGAAGGCAGACTTGAAGGGTTATGATGGCACGATATTGAAGAATACCAATATCATTGCCCATTACAACCCGAAGGCTGAAACCCGCATTTTGCTCTGTGCTCATTGGGACAGTCGCCCTTGGGCTGACAACGACCCCGACAGTACCAACTGGCGCAAGCCTGTAATGGCTGCCAACGATGGAGCCAGCGGAGTAGCCGTCATGTTGGAGATTGCCCGCCAGCTGCAGGCTGACAAGAAGCTGAATCCTAACATCGGCGTAGATTTCGTATGTTTCGATACCGAAGACTGGGGAACACCTCAGTGGGCTGATGTTCAGGACGATGGCAACAGTTGGGCATTGGGTGCCCAGTACTGGAGCGAGAACAAGCCTGAGGGATATAATCCTCGTTTCGGAATCCTCCTCGATATGGTGGGCGGACAGGGAGCCAAGTTCTATCGTGAAGGTATGTCTATGCAGTATGCCGGTGGCATCGTGAAGAAGGTTTGGACTGCAGCCCGTCAGGCAGGTTTTGGCTCTTACTTCCCTAAGAGCGATGGCGGAATGATTACTGATGATCATATTCCGGTCAACGAGAAGGCTAAGATTCCTACTGTAGATGTGATTGCTTATTATCCAGACTGCCAGCAGAGCAGTTTCGGTCCTACCTGGCACACCGTGAGCGATGATATGGCTCATCTGGATAAGAATGTGCTTAAGGCGGTTGGCCAGACTATGATTCAGGTGCTTTATACAGAGGAATAGGTGGGCATCCCATTCGAATATAAAAGGAAATGTTCCTAGGAAAAGTTGTTGCTTTTCTTAGGAACATTTCTTTTTTCAGCCAGTTTAAATCTTCGTTCATAGACGTTGAACCGCCGTTCAGTGTCTTTGAACCGACATTCAATGTCTTTGAACGGCGGTTCAATGTCTATGAACGGAGATTTCTTCTGCTTGTATCAACAAAAAAACTTAGGTATAAAAGCAATTCCTATTGACTGGAAATGCTTTTATACCTAAGTGTATGGGCTTTCTGAATAAGATGAGCTGGTTAAATCTGCCCCGATTCTACCTGTCTTACCACTCTTTCTGTTAATCTGTCAACGCCGTTCGGGTCGTACTTCTTGTTGAGGCTGGCACCGAAGAGGCTTGCAAATGCCTGATAGAATCCGGCACGGATAGGACCCAGAAAGGCTTGAATCAGGTGATAGGATGAGGAATTGCACTCACGATATACCAGTTTGATGCAGAGTTTACCCTGTGCATAGGTGAGTTTCTTCATTCTTGGAGTGTATTCTTCCTTGATTCCCTTCTCTACCAGTTTCATGTGTGCATCCTTTGCCTTCTTGTTAGGGAGAGTCTCCAGATAATTACCTGTTTCGATAATGATCTTTCTTACCTCCTTGGCGATAGGCAATACCTTTTTGATATTGTATACCAGTCGGTTGTAAGCCATTCGCTCCTTGGCGTTTTTGAATACTGGCTGCGGATAGACATACACGTTGTTCACCTGTACGTATTGAATGCTATCTTTATCCAATAGTACCTTACCCACTCTAACCATCGGCTCAAAGGTAGGAGCATCCATGTCTACCGCCCTGTCTTCCGGTTTGGTATCATTCTTTTGTGCCATTATTTGCAAGTTGGTGCAGAAGAGCATCGCCAGCAAGAATAACAATTTCTGTTTCATTGTTTCTATATATATAAAGAGGTGTAACCCTCTATTGTTTCTAATTTAGCCGCAAAATTACAGTTTATTTTTCATTTAGAGAAAGATTATTTCTATTTTCTTACTCTTTTTCAGAATTTCATAGTAACTTTGAAGAAAATTAATAATCGTTTGCCTATAGATGAAGCGTTGTTATTTCATAATATCTTTTTTGTTGAAACTGTTTCTTATAGGCAGTTCCCAGATTTTCTATGCTTCTCTTTGTTGTGCTCAGTCTTCTTCATTAGTTAAGGATTCGCTTCCTGTAAGTTCTGCCTCTCCTGCGTCTCAACCCTGGCAACAGCTTCTTCTGGAACTTTCTGAGACAGAGGACTTCGAAACTACGTTATGGGAAGATTATGAGGAAGACCTGGAAGAATTGGCTCAGCATCCGATGAACTTGAATGTGGCTACGCGTGAAGAATTAGAACAGTTGCCTTTTCTCACGGCTTCACAGGTTGAAGATATTCAGGCATACGTTTATCGCTATGGAGGAATGAAGAGTATGGCCGAATTAGCTTTGATTCCGAGCATCAGTTGGTATCAGCGGCAGCTGATGGATTATTTCTTTTATGTTGCCGATGTCACACGGCAGGATTTTCCTGGCATCAAGACTATAGTTCGGTATGGCAAGCATGAGCTGATGGGAATGCTGAAAGTGCCGTTTTATGAACGTAAGGGCGATGTGATGGGGGCCGATGGTTACTTGGGTTATAAGTACAAGCATGGCGTGCGCTATCAGTTCAGGTATGGCGACTATGTGAAGATGGGAGTCGTGGGAGCCCAGGATGCCGGTGAGCCTTTTGGTTCTGGCAAGAACAGTCTGGGTTATGATTTTTATTCCTTTTATATACAGCTGAAGAAGTTGGGGCGATGGAAGAATATCACTCTTGGCAGATACCGTCTGCATGAAGGATTGGGACTGATTCTCAATAACGATTTCAGTTTTGGCAAACTCTCCATCCTTTCTTCCTTCGGACGTTCCATGCCGAGTACTATCCGTGTACATTCTTCCCGTTCTTCAGCCAATTATCTGCAGGGAGCAGCTGCAACCTGTTCCTTGATGAAAGGACTTGATATAACGGGGTTTGTATCTTATCGCACGATAGATGCCACTCTGTCTGCCAATGGTGGCATCAAGACGATATTGAAGACCGGTCTGCATCGCACTTCCTCCGAAATAGCAAAGCAGGATGTTGCTTCCAACACCTTGGTGGGAGGTAATATCAATTATCATCATGCTGGTTGGCATGCAGGAGCCACGGCTTTCTATACCTCCTTTTCTCTTCCGCTTACTCCTAATACATCTCAGCTCTATAAGCGGTTTTCGCCGGTAGGCGACCAATTCTGGAATGCCAGTATAGACTATGGCTATATCTCGCACCGTTGGAATATTGCCGGTGAGACGGCTACGGGCGATTGTGGTGCCATTGCTACATTGAATACCATCTCTTATCAATTTACTGATCATTTTCTGTTGATGGCATTGCAGCGCTTCTATTCTGCCCGATACTATTCGCTCTTCAGCAACAGTTTTTCCGAGGGGAGTGCTGTACAGGATGAAAACGGAGCCTATCTGGGGTTTACCTGGACTCCTGCCAGTCGTTGGAATATCACCGCCTATAGTGATTTTGCCTATTTTGTCTGGCCTAAGTATCAGACCAGGGAGAGTACGCATAGTTGGGATAATCTGGTAAGTATCATCTTTCAGGCTTCCAGAAGTTTGGCGTTAGGTGGCAGAATCCGTTATAAGGATAAGGCGGGTACAACTACCGAACGCTTACGTCTTTATGCCAATCTTAAGAATGCAAAATGGTTTGCCAAGACAAGTGTTGAATTCTCCGAGAATAAACAGGCTAGCCTGATGGAGAACGAGAAAGGTACCATTAGCCGGGGCTATATGCTGAATGAGAATCTTGGAACCTGTTGGCGATGGTTGAGGTTATCGGGGAGTTTCGGCTATTTCCATACGCAGGATTACAGCAGCCGTATCTATGTCTATGAGCCGGGATTGCTTTATCAGATGAGTTTCGGAAGCTTTTATGGTGAGGGCATCCGTTATGCCCTGGTAGCTCGTTCGGAGATTAACGAACATCTGCTGGTGATTGCCAAGTTGGGTACAACCGATTATTTTGATCGCAATCGCATCTCTTCCGGAAAGCAGGAAATAGCGGGTTCGCGTCAGATGGATCTGGAGATACAGGTGAAGTGGAAATGGTGAGCATGCAGTATATTCCTGCTTTTCTTTTCATTCTTTTTGGGTAATATGATGCAAGATAATGAAAAAACTGGCGTTTTATTTGTGTATGTAAGAAAATCGGGGTATTTTTGCAAAAGAGTAAAGTATCTCTGTGCTAACGAAGAAAACAAGAGAAGTGATGAAGATATTAATAGTTATTCCTTGTTATAACGAGGAAGCCGTGTTGCCTAAAACCTTAGAGGTGCTCGGCAATCTTATACAGACAATAAAAGTAAAGACAGACGCCGACACGGAGTTGCTCCTTGTCGACGACGGTAGCCGTGACTGTACCTGGCAGATGATTTCGGATGCTGCCAAGCAACATCATTATGTACACGGCATCAAGTTATCTCATAATCGTGGACATCAGAATGCACTCTGGGCAGGAATGGAAACGGCGGTAGATCATTGCGATGCGATGGTAAGTATCGATGCCGACCTGCAGGATGATGAGAATGTCATCATCGATATGGTACAGCAGGTGCAGGAAGGCAAGGATATTATCTATGGTGTAAGAAAGGAACGTAAGACCGATACGTTCTTCAAGCGATTCACAGCTCTTGCCTTCTATAAACTGATGCAGAGTGTGGACAAGGATACGGTGCAGAATCATGCTGACTTCCGAATGATGACCAACCGTACCCTCAAGGCATTGATGCAATATCCTGAGCGCAACCTCTTCCTCAGGGCCATCGTCCGACAGTTGGGTTTCCGAGAGGGATTCGTCTATTACGACCGCAAGGCACGCGAGGCAGGTGAGAGCAAGTATCCGTTTACCAAGATGCTGAGCTTCAGTATCGATGGCATCACTTCGTTTTCCGTGGCACCATTGAAGTTTATCACCTTCCTGGGTCTGGCGATGACTTTAGTAGCCTTCATCATGATTATCTTTGCCTTGGTGGAGCATTTCCAGGGCAAGACCATCCAGGGCTGGACCTCCTTGCTTGTTTCCATGTGGTTTATCGGTGGCATCATCACCACGGGTGTGGGCATCACAGGTGTCTATATCGGCAAGATTTATACCGAGGTGAAGCGCCGTCCTCGATACTTTATCGAAGAAAGAGTATAATCTTATCGAAGAAAGAGTATAATCTTATCGAAGAAAGAAAATAAGAAGACTATAAATTTGATAGATACAAAAATAGCATCGGGTTGATGAATCCCGATGCTATTTTTTGTATCTGATTATTGATTATTTCTTCTGTGCGATGTTGGCACTTGTCTTTACAAACTGATAGAAGCCTACCGGATGGTGCCATTCTACGAGCCTCCTTACTTCCCAAACCTTCTGGAAGGTATAGTCCTTGCCGAATTTCTCTTTGAAGTCTGGCATGTCTTCCTCTGGAATCATCAGCACGCCATCCTGTGGCAGCACCTTGTCAAACTGCTGGATCTTATCGCCCAGATAGAAGTTGAGGCTGAAGAAATGCAGCATATCTACTGACATATAAGAGTAGAGATTGCTGGTATCAAACTTCTTTTCGATAACCGGCGCCAGATGCTTGTCTGCCTTCGTGTTGAGCACGGCAGGCTGCAGGGTGGAGTCGAGTGTGATGAAAATTGCGATAATCATCACCAATGTATATTTCATCATTTGGCTTGTCTCTTTTTTCTTGAGTGCCTTGAATATATGATAAGCCCCTATTATAAGAAACATATAGCATACGTAGAATAGGATACCATGAGTAGATTCCCCTATTGCATGGAGCATGGCGATGTTGTCGGCTGCATGCTTGCCATGGAAAATGGTATCTGGTATGCCGCCTGCTCGTATAACAAGCGTAGCAATCACAAGGATAACTGCCAGCGAGGCAATCACGCCGGCATATACCTTGATGGCTCCCATCTTTTCCTTCATCATCCAAACGATGTATTCGGCGATGAGATAAGCCATGAACGGATAGCATGGCAGCAGATAGACGCTGCGCTTGCTCTTTGGGATGCAGTAGAAGAAAAGCACCAGGAGGAAGGCGAGCCAGGTGAACACTTGCAGCGGAGTAGCCTTCTTCGCATTCTCCAGGAATCGGGTCTTTGAGAACTTTTTCCATGGCAGGATGAAGAGCGAGAACAGTAATAATAAGGTATAAGGAGCCCAACCCATCACGAGTGTAAGCAGATTGTACCACGCCGGGTTCTCATGCGATTCGTATGCCATCTTGCCCATGAATCGGTCGATGTTCTCTTCCTTCACCAGACGCAGGAACTCGTCGCCGCCTTGCAGATAGGCTGCATAGTACCAGCAGAATGGGATAATGAGCGAGAGCAGGGCGGTTAGCGCCATGCGCCATACGATGCCCCAGAAGTTCTCCCGTTGGGTAAGCATGAATACACCCATCACGAAGCATGGCAGGATGATGCCCACAGGACCCTTGGTCAGCGTGGCACCGCTCATGCAGAGGATGGCAAGCCAAGGCAGCTGGTGCTTTCCTTTCTCCCACCAGCGATAGAGCAGATACATGGCTCCCACCATGAAGGCGGTGTTCACCATATCCACACGACAGTTGATTCCCGCACGGTGCACTTCGAAAGCGGTAAGTGTGAGGATGGCTGCGATGAGGCTGATCTGGGTATCCTTGCGCTTGGCATAGAACACGAAGCCGCCGATGGTCATCAATACCAGCGATACTGCGGATGGCAGACGGGAGGTGAACTCATTCACGTAGCCGATGAAAAGGCTGAAGAAAGCGATGCACCAGTGGAAGAAAGGTGGCTTGTAAGGGATGTCGCCTCCATTGTTGATAGGCAATATCCAGTTGCCATGTTCCAGCATGGTGTAGGCAACTACTGCCTCGCGAGGTTCTCCCTTGGTATTGAAATCAGAGAGTCCGAGGAATGGAATCAGCATCACGATGGCTAGAATAGTGATAAGCCACAGGGCTTTGTTGTACTTGATGTTCATGTCTTATCGAAGTCTTATAATGTTATTTTGTCTGCAAAGTTACATATAATTATTTGTTTATAGACAGAATAAGGTGGGAATTTTGCTTTTATTGGGATATAATTATTAACTTTGCACCCGATTTCTAAAGTAGAATAAAGATGAAACGATATTTTAAGGCTTTGGGTTATCTCCTTTCGGTGCATGTATTGGCATTGCTGGTGATGACTCTGTTCAGATTGGTGGAATTCATCGCCCTGCATGGCATGATAGTGGATGCAGGGGCGAGTAGGGTGATGGCGTTTGTCAAGGGTGTATGGTTTGACAATGTCATCGCTTGTTATATTTCGGTATTGCCTGTGGCTGTGCTCCTTGTTGCTGCCAGCCTGGGGTGGTGTCATCGCCGTTTGCTGCGTGGCATCAACATCTGGTATGCGGCATGGTTTGCCATCGCCTTCATGCCTTCGGCAGCCAATACCCCTTATTTCCAGTATTTCTTCAAGAACATCAATTCCAGCATCTTCGGTTGGTTCGGCTATGTTGCTACCACATCGGGCATGCTCTTGCAGGAGTCTTCCTACTGGCTCTATATCGCCCTCTATTTCGTGTTTACGGGGGCATTTATCTATGCGCTTATCCGCCTGCGCCGCTACTTCGAGGGGCTTTTCCTGTTGCCAAAGGACAATATGCACCTAGTGCTGGTGGCAAGTCGTTTCCTTATTTCTGCGGTGATGATAGGCGCCTGCCTCTTTGGCATCCGTGGCAGAATGGGCTATAACCCAATCAAGGTGAGTCAGGCTTACTATTGCGAGGATTCCTTCCTCAACCAGCTTGGCATCAATCCGGCATTCAATCTCCTTACTTCGGCGCTCGACGATATGCGCAAGGAGAACAAGGAACTGCATCTCATGCCGTACGCTGAGGCTATCACGAATACCCGCCAGTGGCTCGGTATTACGGGAAAGGTGGATAGCACGAATATTCTGAAGCGTGAGGTGGTGAACGATTCCCTGATGATGAAGAAGAATCATCCTAACGTAGTGGTGATATTGATGGAGTCGATGTCGGCAAACCTGCTGGGCACTTTCGGCAATCAGCAGCCGCTCACCCCAACGCTCGATTCGCTCTATCATCATTCCCTGGCGTTCACCCATTTCTATAGTGCCGGTATCCATACCAACCATGGCATGACGGCTACGCTCTACAGTTTCCCTGCCCTCATGTTCCGCAACCTGATGAAGGGAACGGTAACTCCGCGCCGCAAGGGTATCGCCACGGTATTGAAGCAGTATGGCTACGAGAACATGTTCTTCATGACCCACGAGGCGCAGTATGACAACATGAAGGCTTTTTTCCAGACCAATGGCTATGATGACATCTTCTCTCAGGAGAACTATCCTAAGAGCGAGGTGGTGAACAGCTTTGGTGTGAGTGACCATTTCGAGATGGGCTATGCCCTCAGCACCATCAACCAGAAGGCGAAGACGGGCAAGCCTTTCATGGCTACCATCCTCACCGTGAGCAATCATCCGCCATATATCATTCCAGATTTCTTCAAGCCGAAGACCAAGGAGAAGGAAACGCAGATAGTGGAGTATGCCGACTGGGCGATAGGCGATTTTCTGAAGAAAGCAAGCCAGGAGCCTTGGTATAAGAACACGATATTCGTGATTCAGGCAGACCATGGCAAGCTGGTGGGTAAGAGCGAGGGCGAGTTGCCGCAGTCTTACAACCACATTCCGCTCATCATCTTTGGTCCTGGTGTTCCGCAGCAGCAGTATGCGGGCTTGGGCATGCAGGTGGATGTAATGCCTACGCTTTTCGGTCTGATGAATCTGAATTATGAGTACGAGGGCTTCGGCGTGGATCTGCTGAAGCAGCAGCGCCCGATGGTATTCTATTCGGCAGACAACCAGATTGTGGCAAGAGACCATCAGCGTTGCTTCGTCTATAATCCGTCGATGAACCGCAGTTTCTGTTATGATGTGTTGCCGAATGGCAATCTGAAGGAAACCAAGCAAGAGTCTAAGTTCCGGGATTTGAAGACCTATGTCTTCTCGAATATCCAGGCAGCGGAGTATATTGAGCGACATCAGCAATAAAAAAAATATTATCAGAAACAGTAATCCCCCACCACGCTTTGGCTGCGTGATGGGGGATTGACTGTTCATATAGTTTTTCTATCCTTCAGGGGCTTGAAGTTTTATTCTCTGCAAAGTTACAAAATTATACCCAAAGGTATTATACCCTAGGGTATAATTTATGAAACTATATTTTTATCAGACGAAGAATCGCTGTTTCTGCAAAAAAAGATGGTTTTAAACAACTTTGTTTAAAACAACCTTGTTTAATTTGTTTTTTTTGGCTATCTTTGCAGAAGAAAAGCTGCACTCGGCAATTTGAAAGCCAGCTTTCATTGCGCTCGTTTGCAATTTCTTTGCAGAAGAAAAGCTGTATAGTATAAAATAAGGTAGTAATTATGATAAAAAGTAAAGAAGCTCCGTTTGTGTTCGGTGTTCGTGTGGAGGGAGATTCCTTTACCGACCGTAGAGAGGAAACAGAACGCTTGAAGGCGAACTTTACGTATGGAGTGAATACGATATTGATTGCGCCTCGTCGTATGGGTAAGACTTCATTGGTGGATAAGGTGTGTTCGCTTGTAGAGAGCGAAGACATCAGGATAGCTCGTATAGATGCCTTTGGCTGTCGCTCTGAGAATGATTTTATCAATGCTTTTGCCACAGCTGTGGTTCGGGCTACTTCTTCAAAATGGGAAGAATGGATGGAGAATGCCAAGGTGTTCTTGAGCCGTTTCGTTCCGAAAATCAGTATAGGACAAGATCCTTTGACTGATTTCTCTTTGACTTTGGAGTATAATGCAGGTAACAATACAACAGAAGAGGTTTTGAGACTTCCGGAAATGATAGCTCGGTCTAAAGGTTGTCATATCGTAGTCTGCATCGATGAATTTCAGCAGATAGGCGATTTCCCTGATTCATTGACCTTCCAGAAGAAGCTCCGTAGCGTATGGCAATTACAGAGCCATGTATCTTACTGCCTTTATGGAAGCAAGAAACACATGATGGAACAGATGTTCCAGAATGCCAGTTACCCATTCTATCGCTTTGGAGATTTCTTCTATCTGAACAAGATAAGCGAGAAAGACTGGGTGGAGTATATTTGTCAGCGTTTCGAATCTACCGGCAAGCATATCTCGGAAGAGCTGGCTCGAGAAATCTGTCAGGTAACAGATAGGTATTCTTCTTATGTACAGCAGTTGGCATGGTTTGTATGGTTGCGTGTACAGGATGATTCTGCAGCTACAGAAGAGGACTTGAAATATGGAATAGACAGGTTGCTGGATGCCTGTGAGCCTTTGTTTATTCAGCAGACCGAAGACCTTTCTGCCTATCAGATGAATTTCCTGCATGCCATTATCAATGGAGTACATACTGGTTTCACCCAGACGGCAATATTGGAAACTTATCGCCTGGGTACTGCCGCCAATGTAACCCGCCTTAAGAAATCCTTGATGGTAAAAGATCTGATTACGATTCCTGTTCCTAAGCATCTGGAAATGAGTGACCCCATCTTGGCGTTGTGGCTCAAGAGAAGAGTGTGGAAGGAATCATAAATGTACCCAAGTATCTTGGACAATGATAATATAAAAGTATAGAAAACAAATGAAGATAAAGATAAATCCAAAATACGAAGAGATGAGAAGTTTCATCGAGCGCATCCCGGATGTGTTCGAGCAGGAGGGACGTTGCATCTTTCAGGGACGGAATGTAATCAAGGCTTTTCTTGTGAAGCTTGATGGAAAAGACAAGGAAGTGGTGGTGAAAAGATATAAGCGCCCTAACTTCGTTCAGAAGATAGGATATAGTTTCTTCCGCTCTACCAAGGCTTGCCGGGCTTATGAGAATGCTGTCAAACTGCAGGAGGATGGCTTTGCTACCCCTGAAGGCTTTGGATATGTTGAGACAAGAGTGAATGGACTTATCGACTATTGCTATTTTATCTCTGATGTAGATAACAGTTTGCCTATTACGGGGCAGTTGAACGATCCGAAGGAATTCAACAAGGTTATGGCTGGTGATTTTGCCCGCTTTGTGAATCGTCTGCATCAGAAAGGTATCATCGATATCGACCTGAACAGTGGTAATGTACTGTATCAGCCTCAGGCTGATGGCCATTATACCTTCTCTCTTATCGACATCAACCGCATGAAGTTTTACACAGGTTATCCACCGATGAAGGAATGTGTGGAAAACCTGACGAGATTCACCGGCAGAATGGATGTCTTCGAGCTTGTAGCCCGTGAATATGTCAAGGCTAGAGGATTGGAAGAGTCTCAGGTTCAGAACTTTATGGATGGTAAGGCAGAACATGATTGGCGATGGAAGAAGAGAAAAAATATAACGCATTGTTTTAGAAAAAAGTAAAGTTATGAAGACAACATTATTGATGACTACATATAATTGGCCTCAAGCATTGGGGATGGTACTCGCTAGTGTGAGTCGTCAAACGGTCTTGCCTGATGAAATAGTGATAGCAGATGATGGTTCTACAGAAGAAACCAAAATGCTGATAGAACATTTTGCAGCCAACTTTCCCCAGCCAGTTATCCATGTATGGCAAAAAGATTTAGGCTTTCGCAAAACAGCCATTTTAAACAAGGCTATAGCTAAAGCTACGGGCGATTATATTATCCAGATAGATGGAGATGTAGTCTTAAATTCTCACTTTATTGCCGACCATATTGAAATGGCTCAAGCAGGCAGTTTTGTTTGTGGAAGTAGAGTTAAGATATCTCAGAAGGAAACCATGAGTATATTGGCAAACAATAAGTTTGTCATAAAACCATGGAATATGCCTATCAGTTTTGTTTGTAATAGTTTCCGTTCAAGACTGCTCAGAAATTATTTCGCATTCCGTTATGCCCGTAGATTGGCGCATCTGAGAGGCTGTAATATGGCGTTTTGGAAGAGCGACCTTATCCGGGTAAATGGGTATAATGAAGATTTGACACAATGGGGGCATGAAGATACAGAGATAGCTTATCGACTGTACTATTCTGGCGTTCAGAAAAAAGTGCTCAAAATGGGTGGTATTGTTTATCATCTATATCATAAGGAATCTTCCAGGGCTAATGAGGAAACCCATAATATTGCCTTAGAAAAGGTTGAAAAAGAGCATATAACCCGTTGCAATAACGGAATAGACAAATACTTGTAAAATTATGAAAGAAGAGAATCGTCAAATAAATATAGAGCGCGGCATTTCTGTCGTTATTAATACCTATAACGCCTCGCTGCATTTGGCAGAGGTTTTGGAAACCGTAAAAGACTTCGATGAGGTAGTAATCTGCGATATGGAGAGTACGGATAATACATTGGATATTGCCCGTAAATATGGTTGCAAGATTGTTATCTTTCCTAGAGGCAATTATCAGATTTGTGAACCGGCAAGGCAGACTGCCATTGATGCCGCTTCCTGCAAGTGGGTATTGGTGGTTGATGCAGACGAATTGGTAACCCCGGAACTGAAGCATTATCTTTATTCCCTGATAGAGAAGAAGGATGCTCCACAGGGTTTGTATGTTCCACGCAAGAGTCGCTTTATGGGAAGATTCATGCATTGTTTCTATCCTGATTACCAGTTGCGTTTCTTTATCAGGAAGGATACCGTATGGCCAGCCATCATTCATGCCGATCCTGTTATCAAGGGCAGGATAGAAAAGATACCAGCGGCTCATGCTGATATGGCACTTGTTCATCTGGCAGATGACAGTATCGCCAGCAGGATGGGAAAGATCAACCAGTATACAGCGAATGAAATAGAAAAGAAGAAAGATCGCAATTATGGAATGGCTGCCTTGTTCTATCGTCCGTTTGTGCGTTTCTTCCGTGCTTATATACAGAAGGGTGGATTCCGGGATGGTAAGGAAGGATTTATCTGTGCCTGCTATGAAGGAATCTATCAGTTTGTTGCTGTCAGTAAGATAATTGAAGATCGTATGAAAAATAAAAAAGGTAAGTAGTTGCTTAGGCTACTTACCTTTTTTTTGTTTGACGAATGATATTGTTAATTTCTTATTTATTTTCCTTCGATAAAGGTCATTCCGCCTGGTCCTACTTCCTCCCGGCAGCGTTCCAGGAGTTGGGCTGGTGATTCGTCGGCATCATCGAAAGGTAATGCTACTACCGTTTTCTTGTCATAATAGTTTGCCATACCTCGGTTAATCCAGTACCCTGGATAGATGGTGATGTCGTGGAATGCATCGGATGGCATTTTTACGGTGAGCGGATTCAGAACCAGATGGTCTGCCTTGCTTTTCTTTACTTCAATTTCACGCTGCCGCATCTGTTGGTCAAACTTCTGCGCTGTTCCCTTACGCAGCAGGGTGATAGTTCTGTTGGTAGTAGTTGGCTTGGCAGAGATAGACAGTACCAATACCAGCCAGTAGTATACCGGTGTCCACTTGAAGTATCTATCGTATTTCTGTTTGATGGCGTCAATCAGGTTCATTATGGCAACGCTTACCGGTTCCTGAGTAGCCGCTCTGCGCTGGAGGGCACCTGAGAGATAGAAGATATTGAAGCAGAACATCCACAGATGCACATAGAAGTATACATTCTGTACTCTGTCAGCTCCTCTGGATCCCATGGCATAGCTGTTTGGGAAAAAGAAGGCGCTGTAGAGCAGGAAAGAGATGAGCAGATAAAGCCATGGATGAGAAAACTTGAAACGGGATGCCTTGGCTAATCTTGCCAGGAATGGAATAAAAATGGTAAACATGAGTACCTCCATGATTCCAATGGCATCAGCAAGAAATTCCACGCTCTTTCCTATTGCCATAAAGAAGGCAGCAACCACATTCGGCTGATCGGTGACTGTGGCTTGGCGGACTGCATTGCCTGGTGCAAATACGCTGAAAGCAAAGGCGCTGGCATAAATCATAAGGATAGAAATCTGGAAGAAAGGAGTCTTTTTCCTCTCCACCCACATCCATACGATAGCCATAAAGAGAATGGCAGGCATACCCAGACCGGTAACAAAGTTGCCGCCGGCTATGAATATGGCGAGTGCTGCGGAAACCAGCGTGATGATGATTTTCGCCATGATGGATTTCGTAAGATGGAATTCGATGAGCAGGGAGGCTAGAAACAGCGAAAGACTATAATATAAGGTATAGTACATCGCTCCGTTATACCAGAAGAATGCATCGTAGAACGACCATACGAACTGTACGGTCATCAATACGAACAGCGTAGAAACGAAAGCGTACTCCAGCTTGCTGATATGTAGCAACCTGCGTAATACTGTATAACCCAGGGTATAGGTGGAAAGAACCAAACCTCCCAATAGAATAATAGGTACAAGCCAGTATTTGCCAAAGATGCCCGGTTGCAATGCCATCAGGAAACATGCAGAGTAAGTACCCTGCCATGTCTGGTAGATATGCATGGATTCATCCCATGCAGCCTGAATGCATGCTCCTAATGAATGGGTGGCGGTCCAAGCCTTGTAGACTGGAGCTCCGAATACATAGTCATCCGCAAACTGATGTAGGTAAGGACCTATTGCCACGATAGGGATGATAGATAAGATTAGAATACAAATAGCCAATATCGTCTGGCTTTTCAACAATTTCTGATTCATCGTGTTGTTTTTTACTTATTTCTTTCTTTTTACATAGATAATAACAGAGAATCTTGTGTCTTCTTGCATAAACAGCTGTTAAATTATATGAATGTCGGTAAAATTAATAGGGGGATCATGCAAGATTTGCGTCATAAGAGTGTTTAAAGGAAAGATAGATAAAGGTAAATTGTAATAAAAGTTTAGGTATGAAGGTAACATTGCTCATTATTACGTATAATTGGCCAGAAGCCTTAAGGATGGTTTTGGAAAGTGCCATGCATCAGAGTAAAATGCCAGACGAAATTGTTATTGGCGATGATGGATCTACAGCGGAAACGAAGCAGCTTATTGATAGTTATGCAAAGTCTTCGCCTGTACCGGTTGTGCATGTATGGCAGGAAGATAAGGGATTCCGCCGTACTGTCATTCTGAATAAGGCGATAGCTAAGGCTACGGGCGATTATATCATCCAGGTAGATGGTGACGTGATACTGGATTCTCACTTTGTTGCTGATCATCTGGAGGTTGCCCAAGAGGGTTGCTTTGTCTGTGGCAGTAGAGTGAGACTGGAGGCTTCTGTTTCGAAACGTTTACTTCAGGATAAGCATGCCCGTTTAAAGCTTTGGAACATGCCGTTGCCTTATATGCTGAACAGCATCCGTTCCCGTATGCTGAGAAATTATCTCGCCTTTCGTTATGCCCGCCGCATCGATCATCTGAGAGGTTGCAATATGGCATACTGGAAGGCTGATGCTCTTCTTGTCAATGGATATAATGAGGATTTGAAGCAATGGGGGCATGAGGATGGTGAATTTGCCTATCGCCTGCACTTTGCGGGTATCAGGAAGAAAGCCCTCAAGATGGGTGGCATCATGTATCATCTGTATCACCGGGAAGCTTCTAAGGCCAATGAACAATATCATGTGAAGGTTTTACAGCAGGTGAAGCTCCACCAGCTGAATTGGTGTCAGAATGGCATTGCTTTAAGAGTGGCTTATTGCTAATATAAAAGAAATGGTCATCATGTAGGAAAAACCTATATGATGACCATTTCCTTTCTTGCTTCAAAATCTGCAATAGTCCTGACGATTTCTTCTGAGATATCATCGGATACGTAAGAGAAGTCCTTGCCGGTTCGGATTGCCTTGAGGAAGGAGAGGAGCATATAGCGCAAGCCTTCTCCATCCAGCTGGTAGAAGTAGCGCTTGTTGTACTGCGGATTCTCGTATCTCACCTCGAAGTAATCGGTTTTCCACCATGGGGCTGGTACGTAGATATAGCCCTTGGTACCTGAGATAATCAATTCGCCTTCCGATTTTACGCCTTGTCCTACTTTCAGTGAAGCTACGGCATGAGGGTAGAGGAAGGATATCCTGGTGAAGGCATCATAGCGCTTTGCCTCGTCCAGGAAGTGGGTGGCTATCTGTTTGCTGCTGTATTCTGTGCCCAGAAGCTGGAAGATAGGCAGGAGCGCTGTCGGGCCCCAGGCGCAGATACTGTTCCATTCGTAAAGACTCTTCTGGGAATCCTGGGTCGGGTCGAAGTCTACGAGACTGGTACAGGTGGCATCCACCGACATGATATCGCCGATGATACCGCCCTTTGCCAAGAGTAAGAGTCGGTAATAAGCTACGGAATAGGCGGTTTTGATAGAGTCCATCAAGACAACCTTCTTATCTTTTGCTATTGCCTTGAGTTCTTCCCATTGCTGAGGCTGAAGGGTGATAGGCGATTCGCACAGTACGTGTTTGCCCGCTTCTAATGCCTCCTTTATCTGAGCATAGTGCTTGCTTGGGGCAGAGATGACATAGAGCGCATCGCTTTCGTCCAGGAGTTCCTGGAAACTGGCTGCCTGCTTTTCCTCTGCCTGCAGATTCTCTGAGAGATATTGGTCGTTGAGACAGAATACCTTTCCTGCCTCAAATCCATTGACATATTGGCTTTCCCGCTCTATCTTGTTGAGGATAGGCGATTCGCCCACCAGTCCGAGGCGAACCACCTGCTGCTCGCTTCTGATCTCCGTGCTCGATACGCCCTGAGTGCGGTCTAGATAAACCACCTTGCAATAGGCGTTGAGATAGTCAAACTTGCCTCTCCAGTCAGAACCTACGGTAAAGATATCTACGTCCAGTCGCTTGATGTCATCAATTTTCTGTCCCTCGTATTCCTCGATGATGATTTCATCGGCAATGCCGGTGGCACGTACGGCTTCCACACGTTCCATAAGTGACTGCTGTACATTGATCTTACCTCGCTCACGGTCGAAGGTATCCGAGGTTACGCCCACGATGAGGTAGTCGCCCAGAGCCTTGGCGCGCTCCAGGAGACGGATGTGACCATAATGAAGCAGGTCGTAAGTACCGTATGTGATAACTTTAACCATAAGTTTCTCTATCTTGAAAGTTCTCTATACCTTATTATATATATTATAGCTGCCCCTTTATAGCAGTCCCTTAGCCTGCATATCCTTCAGTGCATCAACGAGTGTTGTATTGTCTTCCGGACTCAGGTTGCCGAGATGACCTACACGGAATACCTTTTCTGCCATATCGCCACCATTAGGACATACCCAGATGCTATATTCATCTTTCAACTTCAGGAAGATGTCGTAGGCAGAGGCGTTCTGTGGATGCAGAGGAGTAACGGCATTTGACATCGATTGGGAAACGATGGTGAATGGCAGGTCCTTGATCTTGCTTCTGAAATCTTCTGCAAGCATTTTCATGCGCTTGTTCTCGCTCTCCACGCCGCCATTTCGTTCTATCTCCTTCAGGCGGGCATGAATCTGCAGTAAGGTTCCTACGGCTGGGGTGAAAGGAGTCTGTCCACGCTCACCATTCTTCAAGGCATCCTTCAGGTCGAAATACATCGACTTAACCTTGTTTGCCTCTACTCGCTTGATTGCCTCTGTATCGAGAATGATGACAGAGATGCCTGGAGGACATGCCAGTGCCTTCTGTGAACCCGTAATCATTACGTTCACGCCGAGTTCCTTCATGTTGAATGGGTCCGCAAGGAATGAACTGATGGAATCTACGGCCAGGAAAATATGGTTGCGATGACAGAAGTCGCTGATCATCTGGATGTCGTAGAGTACGCCGGTAGAAGTCTCATGCAGGTTGACGAGGAAGCCGGTGTAGCCTTGTCCCTCGTAGGGCTTGAGGTCTTCTGCCGTGAGTGGAGTCCCCATCTCAAGTTTGATTTCTGTATGTGGTATCTCATGAATTTCACAGAGTTGTACGAAACGGTGACCGAAGCTACCTCCATTCACTACCAGTACCTTGTCGGCAGGAGTGAACACATTCATGACCACAGCTTCCATAGAGGCTGTGCCCGAACCTGTGATGAAAACTGTGCGGGCATCGTCTGAAGCCTTGGCAAACTGCTTCATCAATTGTTCGTTCTCCTTCATGATGGCGGAGAACTCTGCTGTTCTGAAATAAGGCACCTGCTCAGCACCGATGGCTCTAACCTCATCGCTTGCCATCACAGGTCCTACTGTAAAATTAAGCATAACTTATTTATCCTTTCTTGATTCTTCCAAATGTCTTGATGCTGGTATATTTACGCCAGAGATTCAGCTTTCTCTTCTTCGGCACTCCATGGCGGCGAATGTAGTCTTCAGCGCCGTCGAGCATGCGCTGGCATACGTTGCCGTCCAGATATGGGTCGTAGTTGTCTACTATCCACTGTCGCTTGGCTATCGCCTCAGGATCTGTGAGGGCATGGTCGTAGGCGGCAATCAGCTGACCAGGTTCCGTGATGTTCTCCCAATAGATATCCTTGGAAATGGTGCCGAGGGTGATGACTGGACGAGAGAGCAGCAGGAACTCATAGATGGTGGAAGAGGTATCGCTGATGAGCGTATCTGCCATCAGCTGATATTTCGTCACGTTTTCTCCCTTGTCGATGAAGAGAACATCCTTCTTGTTTGCTGCCCATTCACGGTATTCATCTACCCATTCCTGACGGGTAAGCGGATGGAACTTCATTACTACCAGGGCATTGCGCTCCTTAGCCAGCTTGCCCAGCTCTTCCTTGATGTAAGGAAGCGAAGTGAGTTTTGGCGAGAAGGTTGGGGCGTAGAGTATCAGCGTCTCCTTGCCGCTTTCCTTAAGAAGTTTCTCTCGGTCGGCATCATATTTATGCAGGTTTTCCTTGATCCAATCCTGCTTAGGCCATCCCGTTTCCAACACCTCGAAATCGCCATATTTCTTAGCCAGAGCCTCGAAGTGGGAGGTGAAGTAAGGACCTTGGGTGAAATAGGTGTCAAAGTAACGGCGGATAATCCAATGGTCTTTCTTCTCTGCGGCATAGCCGTGGAATACCTGTATCTTGACGCCTGGCAGATAGTAAGGCACAATGTTGCCTGGCACATAGATAGCCTCTGGCTGGAAGTCATAGACTTCTTGAATAGAGTTGGTCCATTTCACCTGGTCGGCGTATGGAAAACTGTCTATCTTTGGTTTGTGGATATACCACAATATCTCGTGTGGCAAATGCTGCTTTGTCACATGTTCTTGTATCGGATTAAGTATGTCTATGGCATACTTGTTTTCACAGAAAAGAACTATTCTCATGATTCTTTAGGAATTACTTTACCGTTTTTGATTTCATATCGCTTGTCAAACTCCTCCCGGGTTCGCTTCCATCTGTTATGCGTCCATAAATAATAAGGTGGATTCTTGCGGATGGTTTCTTCCAGCATCTGGAAGAAGCGGCGGGTAATCTCGTGCTCCGGCAATGAGTTGGGTTCACGGGTGATGAGCTTGTAAGTGGCAGTATAATAGCCTCGCTTCGGGCGCGACATTTCTACATAGAACACGGCATTGTTCATCTTCCTCATGATTCTTTCGCCACCCGTAAACACTGGGGTTTCGGGATGGTTGAGGAAAGGAAGCCACAGGTGGATGTTCTCCCACTTAGGTCCCTGGTCGCTGATGTAGCCGAAGATGCTCAAGATGCCCTTGCGCTTGTAATCCACCAAGTAGCGGAGGATGTCTTTCTTGGGCACTACCACGCCATTCTCCTCGTGAGAACGGATGCGCTTGAAGAGTTCGTCGAAGGCTTGGTTGCGCAGTGGATGATAGATGAGACCTATCTTGCGTGACTTAGGCAGTTCGATGCCCACGCACGAAAGCCACTCCCAGTTGCAGTAATGCCCCAGGATGGCTGCCACGTTCTGACCTTCCAGGAAACATTGCTCCACTTCCTCGCTGTTGATGACCTGGAATCGCTGGTGCAACTCCTTGTCACTGATGCTGAGCAGTTTGACAGCCTCGAAGAAGTAATCGCTGAACCAGCGATAGAACTTCTTCTCGATGTCGATAATCTCTTCTTCTGATTTCTCAGGAAAAGAGCTGGTGAGATTCTTACGCACAATACCCCTGCGGTACTTGATGACGCGATACATCATGAAGTACTCGAAATCGGCGATGCAATAGAGTAGCCTGAAAGGCAGCAGCGATATTGCATAAAAGAATGCATAAACAATCTTAACCATCAACAAAACTATTTATTGTTAATTATTAATTCTCAGTTATATTACACCTGCTGCATATCGTGCAACTTCTTGTAATATCCGTCTTTTCCAATCAGCTCGTCGTGTGTACCACGCTCCACAATTCTTCCCTCATGCAGTACGCAAATCTCGTCTGCATGCTTGATGGTACTCAGTCGGTGGGCTACAGCCACGGTGGTACGGGTCTTCATCAGTTTCTCCAAGGCATCCTGAACCAGACGCTCGCTTTCGGTATCCAGAGCCGATGTTGCTTCGTCGAGGATGAGGATAGGAGGATTCTTGAGGATGGCACGGGCGATGCTTACACGCTGGCGCTGACCACCGGAGAGTCTGCCGCCACGATCACCGATTCCGGTATCGAAACCATGTTCCGACTTGGTAATGAACTCGTAGGCATTGGCTATCTTTGCCGCATTGGCGATATCTTCATCGGTAGCATCGGTCTTGCCGAAGCGGATGTTGTCCTTGAAGCTGGCATTGAAGAGGATTGCCTCCTGGTTCACATTCCCTATCAGCTGGCGGAGGTCGTGCACGGCAAGGTCTTTCACATTGATGCCGTCGATGAGCACTTCGCCCTCCTGTACATCGTAGTAACGAGGTATCAAGTCGAGCATCGTACTCTTTCCGCTACCGCTCTGTCCCACCAGTGCGATGGTCTTTCCCTTAGGAATCACGAGGTTGATATCCTTCAATACATAAACCAGTTCATCGTTCTGATGGTCGGTATAGGCAAAGGATACATGGCGGAACTCTATCTGGTGCTCAAAGCTGGCGATATGGTCAGGGTTCTCCTTGTCCTTGATTTCTACCTCTGCCTGAAGAATCTTGTCGATACGCTCCATGCTTGCCAATCCCTTCGGGATATTATAGCTCGCCTTGGAGAATTCCTTCAATGGGTTGATGATGCTGTAGAGCATCACGAGATAGAAGATGATGGTAGGACCATCGATTCTTCCATAGTCCAATACCAGAATACCGCCAAACCATAATACCACTACGATAAGGATGGTTCCCAGGAATTCGCTCATCGGGTGAGCCATCTGCTGACGGATGTTCACGCGCATGATGTTGTCGCGATAGCTGCTGTTCACCTGGTTGAAGCGCCAGTTCATCTTATCCTCTGCGCAGAAAGCCTTGATGATGCGCAATCCGCCCAGGGTTTCTTCCACCATACTCATCGTATCGCTCCAGAGAGCCTGTGCTTCTGTACTTTTTGCCTTCAGCTTCTTGCCCACGAATCCCATGAACCAGCCGAATGGTGGTACAAAGATGATGGTGAAGAGGGTGAGCTGCCAGCTGATGCAGATGAGCGTGATGAAATAGAAGAGAATCAGGATAGGATTCTTGAAGAGCATGTCGAGTGAAGACATGATGCTGTTCTCCACCTCCTGCACGTCACCGCTCATTCGGGCGATGATATCTCCCTTGCGCTCCTCGCTGAAGAAACCAAGAGAAAGCGAGGTGATCTTCTGATAGAGCTGGTTGCGGATATCGCGGACGATACCTGTACGGATAGGGATAATAGTGGCTGAAGACAGGAAGTAGGCTCCCGTCTTGAGGAAAGTCATGAAAGCAAGGAACAAGCCGATGACCAGAAGGGCTAAGGAGGCACTATGTGCCACGATAAACTCCTGGATATAGTAATACAGGTTGTTGGTAGCTACCTCCTTGACGGTATCAAAACTTCCATCCCATTCCATGTAGTCATTGGCACGGATACCACCGTCTACCTGGAACAGAATCTGCAGGATTGGTATCAAGGCTGCAAACGAAAATATGTTCAATACCGCAGACAGGATATTGAACAGAACAGAGAGCCCCAGATACTTTTTGTATGGAGGGACGAATCGGCGTAAGATTTGCAAAAATTCCTTCATAGGTGCAAATATAGTGCTTTTTAAGAAAACCGCCAAATTTTTAGCGGTTTTCTTTTGGTTTTCTTTGTTTTTTCTTCTTCAAAGAGCGATTGGGTATATTTTCGCTTCTTTTTCTGAAGAAGCATTCTTACTCTTTTACTTCTTCTCCGAAGAGAGTTGCAGAAGTAGAGCCGGTGATGCGGACCTTTACGAATTCTCCGATATGGTGGTTGCCCTTGTCGATGACTACCGCCTTGTTCTGTTCTGTTCGGCCCATCATCTGTTCGCGGCTACGCTTGCTGAAGTTCTCGATGAGGATGGTGAATTCCTTGCCCTCATCCTTCTTGTTCTGCTCAGCGCTCACCTCGGTCTGCAGTTTGATGAGCTCGTTGAGGCGGGCTATCTTGGTTTCCTCAGAAACGTTGTCTGGCAGGTGCTTGGCTGCGTAGGTGCCAGGGCGCTCTGAATACTTGAACATGAAGGCGCTGTCGAAGCCTACTTCCTTCACCAGCGAGAGGGTTTCCTGATGGTCTTCCTCGGTTTCGTCGTGATAACCCACGAAGATGTCGGTGGTGATGCCGCAGCCAGGGATGATGCGCTTGATATCGGCGATGCGCTGCAGATATTCCTCACGGGTGTATTTGCGGTTCATCAGCTTCAGTATCTTATTGCTTCCGCTCTGTGCAGGGAAGTGGATGTGCTTGCAGAGATTTGGCTCATCGGCAATGGCGTGGAGAATGTCCTCGGTCATATCCTCTGGGTTAGAGGTGGTGAAGCGTACACGCATGTCCGGTACAGCCTGGGCTACCATGTGCAGGAGTTCGGCGAAGGAAAGACTGCCTTCCTCACGCTTGCCCGATGGAGAGAGACCATAGCTGTTTACGTTCTGTCCCAGAAGGGTAACCTCCTTGAAACCACGGTCGTGCAGGTCGCGCACCTCTCGCAGGATGCTCTCGGCATCACGGCTGCGCTCACGTCCACGGGTATAAGGAACGATGCAGTAGTGGCAGAAGTTGTTGCAACCACGCATGATGCTTACGAAACCGCTCACTCTGTTGCCACCGATGCGCTGAGGTACGATGTCACGGTAGGTCTCGGTCTTGGAAAGTTCGATGTTGATGGCGTTGGTTCCCATCTCGCACTGCGCAATCATATCCGGCAGGTTGAGATAGCTGTCTGGTCCACAGACCAGGTTGGCATAGTGGTTCTGGATGAGGTCATCCTTCACGCGCTCAGCCATGCAGCCCAATACGCCGAGAATCACCTTTCTGCCCTTCTTCTGCTCTGCATGGAGGGTGTCGAGGCGATGATAAATCTTGTTTTCCGCATTCTCGCGGATACTGCAAGTGTTCAGGAAGATGGCATCAGCCTCTTCTTCTTTCTCACAAATCTCGTAGCCTGCCATCTGCATCACAGAGGCAACTACCTCGCTGTCTGCCACGTTCATCTGGCAGCCATAAGTCTCAATAAATAGTTTCTTCATTGTTCTAGATGAATTCTATTCAAATTAATGTTGTTATTATATATATGTATCTGTCTTTATCTGAATCTCAATCGGGATGATGAGTTGTTTTCTATCATGTGCTTGGATACTGCCATCAGGGCGAAGTAGAGAACAACGCCCGAAACGAGTCCTGCCACAGCATCAATGAGATAATGTGCCTGGATATAAACGGTGGCCAGACACAGGAAAATGTAGAATGGCAACATCGTATAAACCAGTTTGTGCTTGCCCGTATGCCAGCCCAACAGCATGATGACGGTACTTACACCTACATGCGAACTAGGGAAGGCTGCCGTAGGACGTTCGCCAGCAGCCTTGGCATCTTCTACGAGTTGATAGAATATACCATCAGTATAGCCTGGTGTTGGCAGACAGTTGCTGTGGCTGTTGAAGTAATCGCCCATTGCCGGGAAGATTCCCTGCGCAATGTCTCTGGCTCCCACGGCATCAAAATAGAACGTCGGTCCTACTACCGGTACGAAGATGTAGATGACATAATAGATGAAGAAGCTAGCCAGCACCACAAAAGATGCACGCTCAGCCTCATAGTATCTGCAGAAAAAATAGTAGAGTACGATAACTGCTATCATCGGATAGTACATGAAGTAGCCCATCGACATCAGTTCGCTCACTACTGCCCATGGCATTGCCTTGGCAAAGAGCTGGGCAGGCTGACATCCGAAGAGGTCCTGTTCCCAGCCGGCAAAAAGATGGTCCAGGTTGGGGAACATCCGGTTGATTTCGTAAGTGTCTGGATACCACCAGGCAAGAAGAGCTATCTGTGCCATGATTCTTACCATCTTGGTTATCCTGCAAGGTGCCATTCTGTAAACTGCCCATAGGGCTGCAGTCATGGCGAGAACCCTCAGTCGTCCCCAAAGCATTTCTTCCGGGTTAACCAGCTTGGTATAGGTAAAGAGCATGGTAATGACAGTAACAGCCATATATCCCAGCATCACCCATTCCAGTGGTAGGAGACCCTTCTTGGGGTTCTTTTCTATCTTAAAATAATCTTTTATCACGGTGTTACTTTGAACTTTGAGATTTGAACATTGAACTTTATGATATGTTTTACAGCCATCCGTTATCCTTGTACCACTTGATGGCGAGTTTCACGCCTCTTTCCAATGGATAGTGAGGGTGGTAGCCCAGTTCGTCCATGGCTGGCTCGATGTCACATCGCCAGTTGCGCTGTTTCAGGATGTTGTACTTGTCATTGTTCAGAGCCGACATCTTTCCTGTTAACCTTCCGATATATTCACCGAAGAAGGTGACAATGCGCAGCACCCAGATAGGAGCCTTGATGCGCAGCATCCACGGATTACCCAATTCCCTGTGAATCAGGTCGCTGAAGGCAGCCGACTGATATACCTCGCCATCGCTGAGGAAGTATTTCCTGCCGTTCATACCATGGTCTAGGGCAAGGAAAACAGCCTGCACCACATCCTGAACATACACGAAGGTGATGTCTTGACGCTTGTATCCTACAGCAAAGTCAATATGCTGCTTGATGCTCTTTGCCATCAGGAAATAGTCTTTTTCTCTAGGACCATACACGCCAGTAGGTCGCAGGATGATATAGGGGAAGTTGTTGCCGATGCTGTCAAGATAGCGTTCTGCCTCCAGCTTGCTCTTGCCGTATGCCGTGTTTGGTCTAGGCACATCATTCTCACAGATTTCCTGATAAGGCTGCTCCTCACGGATGGCTCCGAAGATGCTGAGCGAACTGACGAAGACAAATCGCTTGATAGGCATTCCGAGATGCAGGATGGTATTCACCAGGTGTTTGGTTCCTTCTGTGTTAACCCTATAAAAGTCTTCTGCATGCAGGCACTTGGTAGCGCCGGCTGCATGCACTATATAGTCGAACTCATGCGGGGCGAGTTCTTTCTCCAACTCTTCCTCTGAAGAAAGGTTGAGATTGATGAAATGGATGCGTTCGTCTTGCAGATACTTCCTGCTGCTGGTAGGGCGTACTGCCGCCCAGGTTTCCATGCCTTGTCGCAAGGCTTCTTCCACGATGTAACTGCCGATAAAACCCGATGCACCCGTTACTAGAATCTTCATTAATTATTAATAAAATTGCAATTTTGGGTGCAAAGATACTATTTTTTCATGAGTTATCCGTCATGTTATGCTAAAATTATTTTAAATTCTTCTGTTTCTTCATCAGAAAGTATTATCTTTGCAGCTATGACGCAAGTTTCAGGTTTTATATTGTCTCCTGTAGATGCAGTTTCGGATAGATTCACGGAAATCTCCGAGCTCTCTACCAGCGGTTTTAATGTCCTGCTCCGTGCCAAGCGCAACGGTCAGTGGTGGATATTGAAATCGTTGAAGCCTGATGTGTGTCATGATTCTACCTTCCTGCAGCTTCAGCAGAAGGAATATGACATTCTTGCCCGTCTTGACCATCCCGGTATTGTGAAGGTGGAGGGGTTGGAAGAAGTTGAGGGATACGGCAGGTGTATCGTGATGGAATGGATAGATGGCGTGACGCTTGATGAGTGGCTTGCCCAGAAGCATTCCGGTTTGGAGCGCCGGCAGATTGCCCACCAGCTTTTGCTGGTGATGGAGTATGTGCACGATCAGCAGATTGTGCATCGCGACCTGAAACCTGCCAATATCATGATAGCCCGTAACGGAGGTACGATCAAGTTGATTGATTTCGGGCTCTCTGATGCCGACAGCTATACCATTCTGAAAAGCCCTGCCGGTACCGAAGGGTATGTTTCGCCTGAGCAGCAGGAAGAGAGTGTGCCTGATGTGCGCAATGATATCTACAGTCTGGGAGTCATCTTGAAGGAGATGCGGCTGGGATGGTCTTGCCGTTGGGCTGTCAAGAGATGTTTTCTTCCTTTAGAGTATCGGTATCCTAATGTGTTAGCTTTAAGGATGCATATTCAGTCGCTTCATCGTCGCCTAAAAGCTTTAAACTGTCTTCTCGCTTTTTTAGTTTTGGGTACATCAGGTATTGTTTTATATAATAAGGTGGTAAAGCCAGAGATACTATACGATGTGGTTGCTCAGTTTACTGTTGGCAACCTGGAATATAAGTCGTGGGGTGGCGGTTTGGTTACAGTAAGTGCTGCCAATGACCGGGATTCTGTCATCGAGATTCCTGCTACCGTGAAATATCAGGGTGTGAGTTATCGTGTAGATGAGTTGGAGGATAGTGCCTTTGCTGCTCACCCTTTCCTGAAGCGGGTCGTGATGCCTGATAATCCCAAGTTGCACGTGATGAAACATATCTTTGCTGGCAGTCCTAATCTGGAGAGTATATATTTCCGTAGCAAGACGCCACCTAGGTTGGGAAATGCACTTTGGAAGGTGACGATGGATGATATCTTTGAGGCTCTTAGTTTTAGGAAGATTGTTCTCTATGTTCCTAAGGGTAGCAAAGATGCTTATTGCCGTTCACCGTGGGGGCGCTTTACTTATATTGTGGAGTTTGAGAAATGACAACGATCAAATTAAAAATGGCACTCCCTGGTTTTGAGGGGATGCCATTTCTTTGTTAAAAGGATATGGTTTGAGATTCATATAGAATCTCAGACCGCAGGGATGTTATATCTGTCCTGCTCTAATATCCTGGGTTCATAGAAAATGATTCAAATGACTATAAATACGCTTTCAGATTTTCCTAAAACCCGCAACTATCATCCAATACACGATTAAGGGTAGATTTATGAGTCGTTAGTAGCAGCTTTCAGTAAAAAGCAACAGCACAACATCAATATGTAGCCAACATCCCCTTACCCCACGATGCGACTTGAGGTAATACGCAGATTCAAACCGGAAAGAAAGGATTCTTATCCGAATTCTGTTTTGAAGGGTTTTGCATAAGCGCGGTTCTCTGTGTAGATATTCAGCACGTATTGCCTTGCAGTCATGATCCACTTGGCAGGTACGGAGATGAATCTGAAGACAAAAGCCTTTATGCGACTCGTTTTCTTGAGC
>NZ_JBQKLN010000037.1:0-40136 GCF_052116205.1 Prevotella sp. Sow4_E9_plate
CAAGTGGGTACACCCCGAACCGAACTTTAATTAGCAAGATTTTCAAAGATCTCTCGTGCTTACAGCGTATAGCTGCTTAGCACATTATTGAATTATTAACGAACTATTGTTTTATCATATAGATACAAATTTGCCAAAAAGACTGCATGCGAAAAGAGACTTTTTACCAAGAGAACCTTATTCCAAACGGAACGGTAAATGTGAATGGACGTTCTGTCCAAGCATTCTTAATACAGCTACCATTCGGAATGTACCAATTCATAGTTGGTTCTATAAACAGATTCAGATTTGGTGCAAACTGATATTGGATTCCGATGTTTGTATTTACAGACCACTGTATCGGGAGCGTCAGTTTCCAATCTGTTGTGTATGCAGACTTATCTCCAACGATATAATCTGCATCAGTTTTTCCATATATTGGAATCAGAATACCAGTGCCTACAGAACCATAAGTTGACAATCTCTTGAACTTCATAAATTGATAAGACAGTTTGAAAGGAACACCAAGATAGTGGAGCTTTTGTTCCTTGTCAACACGATAGCTACCAGTACCAAGAATGAGATATGATTTCAGATAAGAATATTGAAGTCCTGTCTCTAAACTCCATCTTTTACCTATGTTTTTATTTACAGCAATGCTCAATGTTATTGGCTTGTCATGATGTTCTACTTCTACTATTTCTCCACTATTGTGGTCTGCAATATCTGCCATGGCTACATTTTCAGTAGTAGGGTCTGCCTGGGATATGCGATGTAGCTCTTTTGCATAGTCTTCCCATGTCGTGAAATACTTCCCAGAAGGGTTGGTTGGGTCTGTTGGCTGGTCCGGACCAGAAGGCAAATCACTAGTAATATCGTTACTTTTCATAAACTTACATACACTCTGTACAAGAGTCGTGCCCAAAGAACCTGCAGCCAGTAATTGCCACTTATTCCTTTTGTGAACCTCAAGATTTTCTGTAATCCATGATTCCTTATAGAGATTAGGGGCGATGATAGAATCTTTTACCAAGATACTATCAGTTCTATTTACAGCAAACTGCTTTTCATCTTGCAATGTATCTGTTATATTTGCAATTATATTATGTTTTATTTCCGTTGTGTCATCACGCATTGCTGCTATAGTCTCTATGGTTAGTATCTTGTGATAATGAGTACATGGATTCTGCTTTGGGGTACAGTTTGTAGAGTCAACATCGTTCTTTGATGCTGGACTAACTGGACCTTTTATTTTACGTCTGCGTGTTATATTGGTATCATTTTCTGAAATAAGCTGTTTTTTGATTATAAGTTGCTTATATACAGGAATAATGATGAGAACCAATACCATAATTAGTATTGTTCTCTGGCTCAATTTGTTTCTCAACAAAGCCTTAGCTCTCGCTAATTGCGAAGAAGAACTGTGTGGAGCTATATCAAGCAACCTTGCAATTTCCTGATGAGACAAACCATCTAGCACAGAAAGCTTGAATACCTTTTTGTATCCAACTGGTAATTTATCGATTTCAGCCATAATATCCTCGTATTGGATAGAAGATACTGTATTTCTACAATCATCACAGCTGTCAATCACACTTTCATCTATGTCTGATAAAGAAATATATCTTAATGTATTACCCTTCTCTTTGTATTTTAATGCAAGATTAGAAGTTATACTTGTAAGCCATTGGCTGAATCTGTTTGGATTTTTCAAATCTTTCAAAGAAACAAGTGCAAGTATAAATGCATCTTGGACAAGGTCATCAATGACATCCTTGTCCTCTTTAAGAATATTGATACATATACCTTTCATTTTAGGATAATATATCTGATACAATGTGCTGAAAGCACTATTATCTCCTTGTTTTGCTTTAAATACTAAAGTTTGTATATTTGAATCCATGAGTATATTATTTTGCACAATTTATCTATATATAGATATGAAACCAGCATGAATACTGCACGAAAAATTGTTAAAGAACATAAAAGCGCTTGATTATTTGCATATATCAAATATTAATTGTATATTTGCGGTGGAAATATAAACATCGAAGATTATGGCACTTAAGTTATATCCATTAGGCATACAGACTTTCGAGCGAATCCGCAAGGAAAACAAGCTCTATATCGACAAGACGGAATACGTTTACCGCCTGACTCACACCAGCGGTACCTATTTCTTCTTGGGACGTCCACGCCGCTTTGGAAAATCCCTATTTCTAACCACCCTCCAGAGTTACTTTGAAGGCAAGAAAGACTTATTCAATGGTCTTGCCATCGAAAAGCTGGAAAAGGAGTGGACAGAATATCCTGTGCTCCACTTTGATTTGAGCGGAGGCAAACACATGAATAAAGAACAGCTGGAGAGATATCTCGCATTCATACTGGAAACAGAAGAAAAGAAATGGGGTATCACACAGCCACAAATTGATGCCAATAATCGATTGACAGAACTGATCAATACTGCATACGAGAAATCCGGAAAACAGGTAGTCGTGCTTATTGATGAATATGATGCGCCCATACTGGATGTGGCTCACGAGCAAGAACAGTTGGATACCTTGCGCAATATCATGCGCAACTTTTTCAGTCCTTTGAAATACAGCGAAGCTAAACTACGCTTTGTCTTCCTGACAGGCATCACCAAGTTCTCGCAAATCAGCATCTTCAGCGAACTGAACAACATCACCAACATATCCATGAATGATGACTATGCTGGTATCTGTGGCATCACCAAAGAAGAACTTCTGATGCAGATGTCGGAAGATATTGAGGAGCTTGCCCGAAGAAGAAACATAACGAAAGAGCAAGTAATCGACAAGTTGAAAGAGAATTATGACGGCTATCATTTTACAAGATTCTCACCCGATATCTTCAATCCATATAGCCTGCTGAATTGCTTTGCTGAAAACAAGTTCGGCTCCTATTGGTTTACTTCCGGCACTCCAACTTATCTCATCAATATGATGCGCAAATATCAGGTAGTTCCTACAGATATCATCACCCGAGTGGAGGCTGATGCCAGCGAGTTTGATGCTCCTACGGAGAATATGCCAACCATCATGCCGCTGCTTTACCAAAGTGGATATATCACCATCAAGGAATATCATGAAGACTACAACTATTACGTTCTTGATGTTCCTAACAAGGAGGTGAAAATGGGACTGACCAAGGCACTGATTCCATCATACGTCACACAGAATACGCTTGCAACAACCAATACAGCCCGTCGTATCGCACAGGCATTGGATAAGCAGAATATGGAGGAGGCATTAACCCTACTCCAGACATTCCTGGGAACAGTTCCTTACTGCAACAACGCTCATTATGAGGGACATTACCAGCAGATGCTCTTCGTCATATTCTCTCTGCTTACAGACTATCAGGTGGACGTTGAAGTTCATACACCCAACGGCAGAGTTGACATCGTATTGCTCACCCATACAGACCTTTTTCTGTTGGAGATTAAGTTGGACAAGAGTGCGAAGTCTGCAATGCAGCAAATCAACCTGAAGAACTATCACAAACGATTTGTACTAAGCGGCAAGCCAATAACCAAGGTCGGCATCAACTTCGACTGTAAAACTGGGAATATCGAAAATTGGATAATCGAAAAAGCATAAGATAAAAAAAGCTTTTATAGTTACCTTGGCAACATTTAGTGATGTGAACGAAGCATTGAAAGCAAAATTCGATCTGGAACCTGGTTCAATAATAAAGAAGTACCTCTTCACCCGAAAGTGAGGTGTCTGTAGAGAAGAATAGTTTCTTCTTGCCATTCGGCATCTGCCAGATGACAAGTCTAACTTTACACCTGAGTGCCTTGGAATAGGCTATCAAAGTATAAGCTGTTCCTTCTATATCTTTCATCTCCATCTTCTCCATTCGAGTGAGGTCAAGATTCTTCATATCAATCTTGCCATCCTTGGTCTTGGGGCGACCACGTTTTCCAGTACGTGGACCAGCATAGACATAAAAGAGACAAGCATTGTCACGAAAGCGGCTTATCAAAGAGAACCCTTCTTTCTTTATCCCATTAACAAATGTACTTGTAGAGAAGTAAGCATCTGCAACTATGAGGGTTGAGAGTTTGAGAAGTTCCTTGCGATAACGCTTAATGAGTTACTGAAAATCAGCGACTTGACCAACTTTTTATAGTTAAGTTTTCATAAGCATTTCTTAATATAAGTTATTGATTTACAGACGATTAAATGTTAATTTAACGCAGTATTGCTCTATGGTATTGTTTTATTATAGATAATTAACTCAACTTTCGCGTGTACGAAAGTTGAGTAACCATACTTTCAGAAATTGAATCTTCCAAGATTAAAATTTTCTTAATATTTTTTGTCATTTCAAATAAAAGCCGTAACTTTGCGATGTGCTTGTAAGAAAAGGCAAAGAATTGCCATTCTTCATATATGGTACAAACAAAAAGTCTAACTCATTAAATTTAGAAAACCATGCTAAATAAGAAAGTAGAAGAGGCGCTCAACGCCCAGATTAATGCAGAGATGTGGTCAGCATACCTATATTTGTCTATGGCGGCATATTGCCATGCCAACGGCAACCCAGGTATGGGTAACTGGTTCCAGGTTCAGTTTCAGGAGGAGCAAGACCATGCCAAGATTATATTCAATTACATCATCCAGCGTGGCGGTCACGTGGAATTGAAGGCTATAGATGCCGTTCCTACCACATGGGAGAATCCATTGGATGTCTTCGAGTCAACCTTGGCACACGAGCAGAAGGTTACCTCCCTCATCAACAACCTCTTCGCTCTCACTACCCAGGAGAATGACTATGCCACACAGAGCATGCTCAAGTGGTTTGTAGATGAGCAGGTGGAGGAAGAGGAGAACGCCCAGAACATCATCGACAACCTTCGCATGATCAAGGACAACGGCTATGGTCTATACATGCTCGACAAGGAGCTTGGCGCAAGAGTCTATACCCAGGCAGCGCCATTGGCCAACAAGGCGTAAAATGACTGAACTTTCGCATATGGGGAAGTTAAGTGAAGTTAGGGAAGTTAGAAGGAAGTTAAGGGACAAATGTCCTACGTTTTACGCTAGAAGACTATTGTCCCTTAACTTCCCGAACGACCGTAGGGAGTGATAACTTCTTTAACTTCAATCAATTCCCTCACTTGCGAAACTTGAATAAAATGAGTATATAAATTTGCGGTGAAATAGTGAATGATTGCGTATGAAGAAGAACCAAATTATAGAAGCGATGCACAACAATTGTATGAGATAGACCCTCACGCAAAGGCTATCCTTTTCGGTTCTCGCGCCAGAGGTACAGAACACGAAGGAAGCGATTGGGACATTCTTGTTCTTCTCGACAAGCCAAAGGTCACTCTGCAAGATTACGACAAGTATTCCTATCCACTAAGAGAATTAGGATGGGATATTGATGAAACTATCAATCCTGTCCTATTCTCACAAAAAGAATGGGAAGAAAACCGTCATACCTTATTTAATCATAATGTAACAAGGGAAGGGATTGCAATATGATAAAGGGGGTAGAAAGTTTACTGCACAACAGCCGCTTTACGAGCGCACAACACGTGGCAGATAACCGCACAACAGCTGATGTGCGATTGCATAACAGCTGTTGTGCGGCTGACGATACTATCTCTTTCGACAACTATTCCTATCTTTTCCAACAACTTATCCTATCTCTTACGACAACTTATCCTATCTCTTCCAACAACTATTTCTGTCATTTCAAACCGCCAATCACAGTATTTCCAAATTCTATCTGTATTTCTTTCCTCTTTTCTTCTTGATTCTCAGAATAATTGTTTATCTTTGCGACGTCAACCAGACAATAATGGGTGATAACAAGAACATTTTATTCTTGCTGACATAAAACTGAGAAAACTATGGCTATAAAATATGAAATACATTATCTTCCCAATGCTGGAGGAAATGAAGAGACACGCCGATTCGCCCATATCTTTGAGCAACCTGCGATGACAGACAAGCAGATGATAGAACGAATAGCCCAACATAGCTGTTTGGGAAAGGGAGAAGTGGCTACTGTCTTCATGCAACTGCGTGACATTATCGAAGAAGACCTGCAGGATGGAAAGCGTATCAACATCCCGGAAATCGGATACCTCTCACTCTCGGTAAATCTGGATATGGATGAACTGAAGCCTGACAGCAAGGTGAGAGCCGACTACGTTAGCGTAAGGGGCATCAAGTTCCGCCCCAATGAAGACCTGCTGAAACAGGTGAAGCATCATACTCATTTCGAGAAATCGCAATATACTTCCCGCTCCTACCCTTTCTCTGAAGATACCTTGAAGGAGAAAATAAGAGAGTATATGAAAGACCATCGCTCCATCAACCGCAGAACCCTGGAAATGGAATTTCATATCCGCAAACAGACTGCACTCAACTGGTTGAAGCAACTGGAAAAATCCGGTTTCCTGATTAAAGAAGGTTCACGCAATGCTCCGGTTTATTTCCTGGCAGAAGAATAGAAACCTGCATCAGGACTATCGGCTATAGCCATAGGAAATAGCCTGAAATCAAGCTTTTCGTAATCTACAACCAAAAGATAAAATAATATGCCAAATAAAGAAGAAAAGAGAATAACAGAGCAGAGCTCGCTCTACGAACATCTGGAAAAGATGAGCGTAGCTGAACTCACCGCTCATATCAATGAAGAAAACAAGAAGGTGGCTCTGGCAATAGAAGAAGCATTACCCGCCATCAACCAACTGATTTCCGCCATCGAAGGGCAGCTGAAGAAGGGCGGAAGACTCTTCTATGCCGGTTGCGGAACGGGCGGAAGACTGGCTACCCTCGATACCATAGAAGTACAGAACACCTATGGCATCGACGGTTCGCAGATACAAGCCATCTTCCCTGGAGGCATCGGCTGCCTTACGCAAACCAGGGAATCAAGAGAAGACGACCTGGAGAATGGTTGGCACCAGCTCTGCGATAAACATATCTCAAAGCAGGATTTCGTACTCGGTTTTTCTGCCAGCGGCACAACCCCATTCGTGCTTTCCATCTTGCAGCATTGCAAGAAAGAAGGCATTCCTACGGGTTGCATCGTCAACAATCCCCACTCTCCCATCGCCCAAGCAGCCGATTATCCCGTAGAAGTCATCACAGGACCGGAATTTGTAACGGGAAGCACTCGCATGAAAGCAGGCTCATCGCAGAAGATGATTCTGGACATGATAAGCACTTCCCTTCAGATCAGGCAAGGACGGGTGGAAGGCAACAAGATGGTGAACGCCAAACTCATCAACCATAAACTCATCGACCGTGCCTGCCGCATCTTCATGGAACGCAATCCGCAATATACGGACTACGAGGAGGTGAAACAGCTGATTCTGGAATCAGGAAGCGTGAAGAAGGCAGAAGAGAAATTACATCTTCTCGGTGCCGTACATGTCGTTCCACCAACTGGCATCATCCTGTAACCACTTGGCAAACCAGGCGAAGATAGTATCTTGCCACTTGAGGCGCTTCTCGTAGTCTATGATGTGATGGTCCTGGTCTTTTACCAATACCATCGCTGTTGGACGGCCGAGGAGCTTCAATGCATTATAGAGCTGGATACTCTCGCCCACTGGTACATTGTTATCGGCAGTACCATGCACAAAGAGCAATGGCGTATGAATCTTATCAGCATTGTAGAGCGGACTCTGATCAACGAAGAGATGCTTGTTGGTCCAAGGATACTCATTCGCCATGGAAACTTCGCTATAGCTGTAGCCCCAATAACCCTCGCCCCAATAGCTGGTATGATTGCTGATACCGGCATGAGAGATGGCTGCGGCAAAGAGGTCGGTCTTGGTCTGCAAGTACTGGGTCATGAATCCACCATAGCTTGCACCGATACATCCTATCTTCTTACTGTTAACGAACTTATGTTCCTTGCAGAAAGCCTGCGTGCTGGCAATGATGTCTTCTGCCACGCCCTCGCCTGCCGTATCCACGTGGCGGGCAGAGAACTTCTGACCGAAACCGGTAGCACCGCTAGGATTAACCACCAGAACTACATATCCCATCGCTGCATATACATGATGAGGATAGCGACTCTGGAACATACGGGTGGTAGGACTGCAACCGCCGTAGTAATTCACAATCATAGGATATTTCTTCGCAGCATCGAAGTGAGGAGGCAGATAGTAACGGCAGCAGAGAGTATCGCCACGAGAGTTCACATAGTTCCATGCCTTGCATTCGCCCAGCTCGATGTCCTTCAGCAGTCGGGCACTGAGATCATCCACCAGCAGAGCCTTCTGTGCCTTGGTATTCATCTTGTAGAGACGGTCGGCATTGGAAGCACTCTGACCAGAGAACGCCATTTCCGGAGCAGCCGCTGCAATGGAGAAGCTCTTGATATTCTCTTCCGGAGTCTTCAGGAGAGTGAACTTTCCGGTCTTAGGATTGAGCTGGAAGAGATGCATGCAGTCTTTATCCTCGGCAGTAAAATAGATGTTTCCATCCGCCATGCTCCAATCCACGCTCTGCACGTTAGGGTTGAAATCCCTGGTCATCGGTTTCACCTTCTTGTCTGCCAAAGTCATCAGATAGAGCTGTGTATCTATCATGCTTGGTGTCTGTCCCTCTTCTACATTCTTTCCGATGCCATTGAAAGCCTCAGGCGAACCGGTTATGAGGATGCTCTTGCCGTCTGGAGAGAACTGGGCACTATTGATGAATTCTCCCTTCTCTACCAAAGTCTCCACGCTCATGTCGTTCAGATTGAGACGATAGAGGGAATTGACCGTTGTAGGACGCTTGGTAAGACGCTCCTCGCTCTTGCCGATGAGCAGATAGCGGGAGTCGGCAGAGATATCATTGAGATATACATTGTGATAGCCGAAAGTAAGCGGCTGGAGAATGCCCGATGCCAAATCATACTTGGCAAGATAGCTGCGGTTTCTCCATCCAGGCTGGCGGTCATCAGGCTCCTTTACATCAAACACCTGAGCATCCTGCTTTCTACCCTCCATATAAAGCGTATAGATAAGCGATTTCTCATCAGGAGTAAACTGGAACCAGCCTTCCGGAATATTAGCCGCCATCACCTCGCGCTCCATATTCAGCGGATTGATGGTGATAAGCTGCATGGCTCCGTCTGCCTTTCCTTCACCGGCGATGGCATTGTCGCCCGCCTTCTCGGTAAAGTACATCTTGTTGGTGCGAGGCATCCATCTTACGTTCTCCTCAAAGGAAGCAACGACCTTGTTGGTCTGGCTGTTTCTCAGCTCGTTGATGCTATGCTTCTTGCCCTGACGGTCTACCCAAGTCTTGCGCACAATCATAAACTTGCCATTTGGCGAAAGTGCCACACTTGAATAGTTTGGCATGCAGATTGCATCATATATATTAAGGGTGCGCTTGGTATTGGCAGAAGCCTCGCCCACGCTCAGCTGCTTGCCATCGGCAGCAGTAACGCTCACCTTGAAATCGTTGGCAGCATCCTTGTCTGCAGTCTTATCGGAAGACGAATCAGATGCGGTGAGATATTTGATGACCACAGTATGGGTAGAAGGCAGCAAGACGGTCTCAGCCTTGTCACCATTCACCTTCACCTGCTCGCCATCTACGAAGAGGCGGTATTGCTTCAAGCCCTTTACCTCTACAGTAGCCTTGGTACGGCTGGTGTTATATACGGTGAAGGAAGCCAGATGGAGTGCATTCTGCTTGGCATTATCAGCCAAGAGCTGAGAAGCAGCCACTTCCTTGCCATTATTCAATAGGCTGAACGATAATGGAGAGTCTAATACCCCCTCCATTGCAAACTTTTCTCCCTTCACATTTACGCTGTCTGCCATCCAGGGAGTAGACACAGGGAATGGACCCACATGCTTCAGTTTCTGCACCTCGATAGTATCGGCATTGGCAGAAAGCGAAGCACAGAGAGCTGCGCTGAAAGTGAGAGCCAAGAGGCTCTTTCTTGTTGTTTTCATCATGATTTATTTCAATTATATTAAATTTTCTGCGAAATTACAAATAAAAGTTGAGATAAGCGAAACTTTCGCTTACATTTTTTGCTTTTTATCGGGATTATTCTGTTTTTATGTTATCTGAACGTTAAGAAGAGCTTTCAGAAAGTTATAGTTGGGTTAAACCCCTATTCCGTTCATTGTCATTCCAAAAAATCCATTTACCTTTGCATCGTCAAACAGAAAAAGAAAGAAGTATTAAAACTAAAAAAAGATTGTTATGAACAAGAAAAATATGATAATACTGAGCTCTTTGCTCGTATGTTCGCTCGAAAGTTTCGCACAGAACCAGGTTGAGGCTACTGATTCCATCTGGAAGGATATGGACCTGGATGCTGTAACCGTGGTTGCCTCCAAGCCTTTGGTTAAGATGGAGACCGACAAGATGACCTACAACGTAGAGCAGGATGCCGATGCCAAGGCTTCTACCGTACTCGATATGCTGCGCAAGGTTCCGATGGTAACTGTAGACGGACAGGACAACATCACCGTGAATGGTTCTTCCAGCTTCAAGGTATACGTAGACGGAAAGCCGAATCCCATGTTCTCTGCCAACCCATCGCAGATATTCAAGGCGATGCCTGCCAACATGGTGAAGAACATAGAAGTGATTACCAACCCTGGAGCCAAATATGATGCAGAAGGAACGGGCGGAGTGCTCAACATCGTACTCAACAAGCAGACCTTGGGCGGAGCTGGAAGCAGCGACCTCAGCAATGGATATAACGGCAACATCAGTGCCGCTACCGGCAATCAGGCTCAGCGTATCTCTGCCTTCATCAGCGGTCAGCAGGGCAAACTTACCTACAGTGCCAACGGTATGTACAACTACCAGAAGATGAACGGTACAACCATCTCCTTCGACCGTACGCAGAAAGACGGAAGCCTGATGAACTACTATCAGAAATCAGACATGAAGCAGCCGTTCTCGATGGGTAACATCAGTCTCAGCTATGAACTCGATTCGCTGAGCAACATCAGCGCCACGGCTGGCTTGACCACCTTCGGTCAGAAGCTGAACGGTCATCCGCTTACCCAGATGTCTGGCGGCATCTATGGCAAGGGCTTCGAATACGGCAACGAGATGAAGCAGGATCTGGACAACACTTCTTTCAATGGAAGCATCGACTATCAGAGATTCTTCAACAAGAAGCGAACCAACTACCTCATCCTCAGCTATCTCTTCAGCACCAACCCTACCCATATCGACAACTATACGTTCTATGATGACATCAGTCAGGTAACGGGAATTCAGCTCCACGACCTGCTCTCAAAGAGCAAAACCCGTGGCACGGAGCACACCTTCCAGGCAGACTTCACCCACTCGCTCAGCGAGACACAGCGCTTGAACTTCGGCGCCAAATACATCGCCCGCACCAACAAGAGCGATTCCCGCTACTATGATGTAGCAGCCGATAAGACCGAGACTCTGAACCCAGCCAACAGCATGGAATACAAGAACACCCAGAATATTCTGGCTGCATACGCTGAATGGAAAGGAAACTTCGGAAAATGGGGAACGATGATGGGAACCCGCTACGAGCAGACCTGGGAAAAGGTGAAGTTTGAACAGGGCAAGGGCGATGACTTCGACAAACAGTACGGCAATCTCGTACCTAGCGCCAGCCTTTCCTACAACATCGCACCAGGCATGAACATCGGACTGAACTATCAGCTGCGCATCACCCGTCCTGGCATCACCTATCTGAATCCATACATAGACCGCAGTAATCCTACTGCCATCTCCTATGGCAATACAGATCTCGACGTGGTGAAGTCGCATCAGCTGAACATGGTATTCAATTACTATAACCAGCGATTCATGTTGAGCACCACCCTGGGTTACGGATTCTGCGACAACAAGATAGAGCAGTATTCCTTCCTCGATGCCGACAACCTGCTCAACACCACCTACGGCAATGTTTCGAAGACCCGCAACGCCAGCATGAATGTATTCATCAATTGGCTGATGTTCAAGAAAACAAGACTGATGCTGAACGAGAGCTTGAGCTACAACGATTTGCGCAGCGATGCCCTGGGATGGAACAACGGATGGAACAGCAGCACGATGATCAACCTGCAACAGACCCTGCCTTGGGAACTGCAATGGACCGTGGGTAGCATCATCCAGACCAAGCAGCATAATCTGCAGGGCTATCAGAGCGGTATGTCGTTCTTCTATACCACCCTCTCCAAATCTATCGTGAAGGATAAGCTTGACCTGAGTCTGATGTTCCTCACTCCTACCGACGACAAGCTCAACATCAAGCAGAAGACCGTGGGTTCGGATTACGTACAGAACATGACCGTAAAAGTGCCATTGCGCCAGATCAGTCTTACCCTGACATGGAAATTCGGAAACACCAAGAAGCAATTCCAGCAGGCGAAGTCAAACATCAAGAATGACTTCCAGGAAGAGCAACAGGGAATCCAGACAGGAGGAATGGAGAAATAATAAAAACGGAAAAATCAGCAGGAAGACTCTTTTCTGCTGATTTTTCCGTTCTATACAACTGATTGTTTTTTATAATCTGATAGCTAAATCAATACCTGTTGGAGCTATCGAAAGACTGATATTGTCATTGATATCCTTCTCTTTCTCTCCATCACTCTCCTTTCCTTTCTTCTTGTTCTTTCCCAGAATCCAATCGCCTATCAGATAGCCGGCTTCTGCTGAGGCTACACCGATGGCTGCACCCGCCACGACATCTTCCCAATGATGGCGATTGCGGCGCACTCTATCCACAGCCACTCCCGTAGCCACCGCATAGCCCGCCACACCAATCCAAGGAGAAACCTTGCGATATTCGTGCATCAATGTGGTGGCACCGCAGAAAGCCACAGAGGTATGTCCGGAAGGAAACGACTCATTATCAGTCCCATCGGGTCTCATCTTGTGTATCGACTTCTTGAGCGAATAGGTTACAGCCGCATTGACGCCGAACGAGAGCACCGAAACAGCAATCCTTCGCTTCCAGGAACTCTCAGCCTCCACGCCCAACATCTTCAATCCAAAGACAGATGCCGTTGGCACCAGGCGCAGGACATCATCGATTCCATCACCATGATAGCGCTTGTAATGGGTAGTCTGCTCTATAGGAACCGTTGTATTCTGCCCCATGGGCATCATCATATTCTGCGAAAAGACAGGGGCAGGAATCATCATGATTCCACCTATTAATATCTTTCTTATTCTTTTCATATTCATGTTAATATGGCGTACCCGGCATGTATGGCGAAAAGGGAAGCCATTTCCATTTTGCTTCCATTTTTATCCTAGATTTCTTCTACTATCTCGCTCATGTCCTTGCGCTTTTTCTCGGCATGAGGACAATCTTCTGCAATATGCCCGATAGGAATAATAACAACTGCCTCATAGCCCTCACGAGGGAAGAACTGCTGCATCTTATCGGTATCGTAATTGCATACCCAGCAGGTTCCAAGTCCACGCTCGGTGGCTGCCAGACAAAGATGCTCTGTAGCGATGGCTACATCAATATCTCCATGAGGCTTCTCATCATATCTGCGAACCCAGTTTTCATTCACGTTTTTCATGCCCACGATATACATCGGTGCTGTTTTAAACCACTCACGATCGTAGCATTCCTGCAATTTCTCCTTAGCCTCTGCAGAACGGACGATGAGCCAGAGCCAAGGCTGTCTGTTCACAGCAGACGGTGCCAGCTGCACACACTGCATGATATAATCCAAATCCTCCTGGCTTACAGCCTCAGAGGTAAACTTACGAGCCGAGAATCTCGACTGGCTCAATGATAACATATCTTTCATATCGTTCTGATTTTACGATTATTCTAATCTAAATTATGGGCACAAAGTTAAGAAAAAATTACGGAACAACCAAAAAACAAGGATAAAAGGTAATAGGTTTCGGATTATTTTTCGTAATTTTGCAGATTGTACAAGAAATCGTTGTTAATTTTAAAGGAAATGATAGGATTAGCAGATTGCAACAACTTCTACTGTTCGTGCGAACGAGTGTTTCGCCCCGACCTGATAGGGAAGCCCGTGGTTGTCTTGAGTAACAACGACGGGTGCATTATCGCACGCTCTGAAGAAGCCAAGGCTTTAGGCTACAAGATGGGCGACCCATTCTATCAGGTAAAGGAAAAGCTGGAGGCTGAAGGCGTGGCTATCTTCTCCAGCAACTACACGCTTTATGGTTCACTTTCCAATAGGGTGATGTCGATGCTATCGCACTACTCACCCCATATCGACCAATACTCCATCGACGAGAGTTTCTTCGAAGTGGACAGTTCTATGGCAGAGTCATTCTTCAGGGAATATCTGAAGAAAACTTCTACTTCTCCTGATTATGAATCTTCTGATCACGAATCTCTCCTCCACCGATATGGAGCCAGGATTTCGGCTGATGTATTACGAGCCGTGGGTATCCCTATCTCCATCGGAATCGCAGAAACGAAGACTCTGGCAAAAATCGGTTCTAAATTCGCCAAGAAATACAAGGGATATCAGGGCTGTTGTCTCATCGACACAGACGAACGGAGACGCAAGGCGCTGTCTCTCTTCCCCGTAGAAGACGTATGGGGAATAGGTAGGCAGATAGCCCGGAAGCTCGACTATATGGGAATCCGAACTGCTGCCCAGTTTGCGGATAAGAAAGAAAGTTGGGTGCGCAGCCATTTCAATATCACCACCGTCAGGACCTGGAAGGAACTGAACGGAGAGAGTTGCATCAGCATCGAGGAACTGCCGCAGAAGAAGAGCATCTGCACCAGCAGGAGTTTTGCCGACGAGGGCATTACTGACAAGAACGTGATAGAAGAAGCCGTGGCTAATTTCGCTGTACGCTGTACTGAAAAATTAAGGAGGCAAGGTAGCGTATGCCAGGGTATTACGGTGTTCGCATGGACTTCCAGATTCAATGAGAATGTGCCCGAATATACCATCCACGACTCCCTCACCCTACCCATCGCCACCAATGCGCAGGACGAGATTGTGGGTGCCGCCCTCACTATTCTCCGCGCCAAATATCCGAAACCAATGACAGACAGCAGAGCTGACCGCCCTGGAATGTCATTCAATTTCAAGAAAGCAGGCGTTATCCTGTGGCAAATCTCCCCCGACAATCCTCGCCAGCAGGACCTCTTCGACCCTATCGACCGAAGCAAGCAAAAGGCACTGATGGAAGCCATCGATGCCATCAACCGGAAGAACGGCTATGGAACCATCCGTCAAGCCGTACAGGGAAACGGTTGCCGATTCGACTTGAAGCGGGAATATATGTCGCAACGGTTCACTACAGACATCAATGAAATTCTGAAAGTAAAGAGCAAATAAACGAAATGGAGAATAAAGACAAGATAAAACTGACGATTCATCCTGCGGAATTCGGAGCCAAAATGCCGATTCCGCTGGCTGAACAAAGCGTAAAAGCCGGCTTCCCTTCGCCGGCACAAGACTATATGGAGGGAGAAATAGACCTCAACGATATTCTGATTCGCCATCGTGAGGCAACTTTTTACGTGCGTGTTTCGGGCGACAGCATGAAGGATGCAGGCATTTTTGACGGTGACCTCGCTGTGGTTGACCGGCAGATAGAACCCTCTAACGGCAACTTCGTCATCGCCTTCGTGGATGGCGAATTCACCATTAAACAGTTCAAAATGGACGAAAGCGGAACCTTTGGCTGGCTCATCCCATGGAACAGTGATTTCTCGCCTATCCGGGTAGATGAAACCAACCGGTTCATGGTTTGGGGCGTGGTGACCTATGTGATTCATCAGATTGCTGAATAGTTTTAAGTTAAAGAACGTAAAATAATTAATCGCTTTCGGTATTTTTTATTACTTTTGTTGGCTAAAATGCGGCATTTCAATACTGCATTAAACACAAATTAATAAAAAACAATAAAACAAAATCATCAAAAAAAGCCATGGAATACGCTTTATATAGATACGAGTTTGAGGTCATAGAGAAGAAAGACTCCTCCATAAACCTATTCCCCGAGCTATCGGAGAGTTTTAACCCAAGACAGGCGTTCGAGAAAAAGAGCGAACTGCTCAACTATCTGCTGGAAAATGACTATCAGATGCTCCTTGCCGAACAAAATCAGCAGGCTGCCGAACAAAATCAGCAGGCTGCCGAACCAAATCAGCAGGTTGCCGAGCGTTGTCCCTTTCCTGTTAATCCGGCTAGCGCAAAAACTGAGCTAGCCTTTCCCTTTGATTCGGCTAGCGTAAAACCAACGCTAACCTTCACCAGCAGCAGAAAGAAAAAGCTCTACCACAAATACACTTCTGCACCGAAGGATGGATTTGCCATCCTGGAACTAGCCCGCTGTAGAAGCATAAGCCATCGTCCGAAACCCTTTTTGGATAAAGCCGTGATAGAAGACGACTACGAGTCACTTCACATCATCATAGACAACCGCGGCACCTATCAGCGTGTAGCCATCGAAGTGAAATCTTCCGTATTCAAAAAGACCGATACCGTGGCCGATTCACTTGCCCGTGCCCTGAGCAAGGCTTTTGCCCGCTATGGACTCCTGGTGAAAGTGGTGCCCATCCGCGATGACAAGCACTTCTGGAGTTTAGTGAGCGACAGAAAGCAGTTTCCACGTGGTTTCAATAAACTGTGTGTAAAGTTCCCACAAATCAACGACCCAAAAGTAACCGAAGCTATGAGACGTGCCAATATCATCTATCGTGAAATGTTTCATTCCAATCTCGTTATCATACAAGAATCGTCTGAGGGAGAAAAACTCAGTTTCAACGAAGAAGACGAGAAACAGCGAGAATACATGAAACTTTGCGCAGAAAATGCCGACAGCATCCAGGTATCGCCAATAGGCGCCCGCCCTATCACGCTTGGAGGAAAAACTGCCAAGACGCAACAGATGACTGATGCGGAACGTAAAAACATCGAGGATGTGAACCACGAGATAGGGCTCTTTGATGGCGACCCAATTCAATCCACCCAATCATTCATGGACAAAGCATACGGTAAAGCATGACACAAAACGACAGAAGGCGCAAGAACCTCAGAAAAGAAGAACCGATTTATAGACAGCAGGCTCAATACCTACGAATAATGGGAGAAAAAAAAGCCTCTGACACAACAAATGACGATGTGGCAGATAAACTCCGCAACCTAGACCTCCTGACTTGGGATGAAACCGAACGATACTTAGCCCGATTCGCCGAAGACCTGGATGATGCGAGCTATGCGGTGACCGACTTGCTTATAGAAACAGCCTGCCTAGGCAGAACTATAGGAATGGAAAGGGAATTGCCTCCCCTGACAGCTGCCCTGACTTTCGCAAGATTGATGGCAGCCGGCGACGAGGTGTTTGAGAAATATCAGGACATCTGGATAGCCATCATGAGCTCACAAGACCGCAACCCAGAAGCCAAGCCCCTCTTCGAGAAATTCTGTCAAGAGATAGAGGCCAACAAGTTCGACCCATCCACCGGCAAGGAGACCATCTACCGCCGTGGCGATCCAATAAAGCGATTCAGAAGCACTGGGGTGGCTAAGACGGAGGCCCGGCAAGAGGCGCTGCTCTACGGGATACTGGAAGCCACCAAGGGCTGGAACAGAAAGGAGGCTTTCAAGGCTTGCTGGCCCCTATGGGAGGAGCTGTGGAAGTACTTGCTGGAGAAAGAGGAGCTGGTAGAGGAAATCTCCCGAAAGCATCCCAAAAGCAGCTCAAACAACACTTCTATCAACATCACGCTGGTGTGCAATGTGGCTGGGCTTCTGAACAGTCATTTAAAAACCCTGGGCCACGATGTAGCTTCCTGCTCAAGACTTGCAGACTTGATCAAGGAAAATTGGAACTCCTCGCAGAGCCACAAGGAATTGAGCAAAACCACCAAACTCTCAAAAGAGCAAGCAAAGCTGATAAAAGCCTGGCTCACCATGAACATGAAATAAAGATTACCCCAGAAAATTACCAACAAATTACCATTTTTTCGCTAACTATCTGAAAGTGAGCGGGTAATTTGGTGGTAATTATTTTTTTGAAAGTACCTTCTACCACCTTTTGACCATCCACCATCTATTACTACCTTTGCACCTGTCTAAAGGACAAAACTAATTGTTTAATCTGAGTTGATACGAGTCTATCAGAGGGAGAGTTCCCGGGAAATAAGTGTCGACACCTTTCTTTTCTTGAAAAGGCTCTCTTCTACTCGTAAAACGTTAAGATTATGTATAACAATGATTTTAAAATGGATGGTGTGAAGCACACCGAGTTCTTAACCGCCCAGCAGCACACACTGCTCTCTGGCATGGCTTCTTACGACGGTGGCAGATACTTCCTCTTCTCGCCCGATGAGCCTGTGGCAGGCCTGTTGCCACGATTCCGATGCCATGGCATCGCTCAGCAGATGACCGACGGCACCTTCGACTTCGTGGCCAAGCCCAAGGTTAAGCCGCAGTCGCAGCTCATCAAGAAGCTGGCGCACGGCAGAGTGAGCAAGACCAAAGATGAGGCCATACAGCTCACACTCAAAGTGTATTGCGACGAGGGCGAAAACATCGCCGAGGCTATCTACAAGGAAGCAGCCATCGCCAAGGACGCCATCGTGGACTATCAGATGAAGAGATGATTTTCGGGGGCCAAAGCTGCTTGACAAGCTCAGCTTGCAGGCAGCAAAACCGTCTCAGCGTCTCAGTCTCAGTTAGGAAAAAAGTCACAAATCCACTTCACACCCCCTTTCTTATGTATTATAACTTATTGATAATTAATTAGTTATATAATATATAGATAGAAGTGGATACCCCTTTTAAAACAACTGAGACACTGAGACTGAGACGCTAAGCCCCCCAAGTAACAAACCAAAAATTGATTTAATTCTCTAGAAAGCAATGAATTACAACATTTTTAGCAGCACCGCTCCAGCGATGCCAAAACCGGGCAAAGGCACAGAATTTGTGAAACTTGCCCTCTCACAAGCCTCAAAAGACATGCGAGAAGTGCTCATTCCGATGGCAATTCCTGCCTTGGCAGCCCATCTCACGGACGTAAGATTCATGTATTGCGACAACAAATTTTATGAAATGTGCGGCCAAATGGGGCATTTGATAGGTCCTTCGGGCATCGGAAAGGCGCAATTGAGCCATCTTGTAGAGGCAATCATGCGGTCTTTTCGCAAACACGATGAGATAGAGTATAAGAAACTCGTGGACTGGCAACGACAGATGAAGACCAAGGGTGCCAACAAGGAAAAACCCGAGCGTCCGGACGTGAGCTTCTGGTTTCCACCTGCCGACATCACCAACCCTGCCTTCATACAGAACGCCATGGCTCTGGAGAAGCTGGGCGAGCGAACCCAATACCTCAACCTGCCCGAGGTGGAGATGGCAGACAAGATGTGCGGCGGACACAGACAGGTGAGCCAGATGGTGAGAAACATCTACGACTGTCAGCGAGCTGGTGCCCTGCGTGCCACGGCTGATGGCGTGACGGGTAACCCCGTGCTGCGGGTGAACCTCACTTTTACTTCCACCCCCGATGCCGCCCGCCTCTTCTACAAGAAAGACTTGACCAACGGTTTCTTCGGCAGAATCCCCTTTGCCTACAAGGCTCGCGGCGAGCGACTGGGCAGGATTCCACGCCAAGGCACCTATGGGCAGGACTTCATGGAACAGCTGGACAGCTATCTGCTCAGGTTGGACAACTGCAAGGGCGCATTCACCGTGAAGCCGCTCAACAAGATAGCTGACCAGCTGGCAGAGGAGATGGCGAAGCTAGCCGACCTAGCCGACGACGACATGCTCTGGGAGCTCTCCCACCGCAGCATCTTCTCGGCATGGAAGAAGGGGGCAGTGCTGTGGATTCTGAACGATCAGCAGTGGGCTCGAAGCATCGGCGACTTCGTGGTATGGTTTTGCTACTATGACCTGTGGTCGAAGGTAAAGGTATTCGGCGACATGTTTAAGGGCGCAGATGCCAACGAGGAGGAGACTCAGAAGAGCGGACCAAAGAATATGCTCGACAGCCTGGATAATTCCTTCAACGAGCAGCAGCTGGAGGCATTGCGCCTAAGCCTGGGCAAGAGCAAGGAGGGCACCAAGCATCAGCTCAGGGTTTGGAAGAACCGTGAGTTTATCACCTACTGCGCCCAGACTGGGCTTTACACCAAGACGAAAGAGTATCTGAAAAAGTAAAAAAAGACTTTTGCTTGAAAAAAGACTTTTGTTTGAAAAAAGACTTTTGCTTGAAAAAAGACTTTTGCTTGAAAAAAGACTTTTGTTTGAAAAAAGTAAAAAAAGACTTTTGTATGGAAAAATATGAAATTCAAAAGCTCCGCGACCTTCCAATAGAGGAGGTCGCAGAGCGACTGGGAATGCAGGTGTCGAAGCACAAGTGCCTCTGCCCTTTCCACGACGATCATCACGCCAGTTTCTCGTTCAACACGAGGAAGAACTATTGCCGCTGCTACGTATGTATGGACCACAGCATCGGCACCATCGACCTTGTGATGAAATATACAGGCAAGGATTTTCTCTCGGCTTGCCGTTGGCTGGCAGATGCGCATCAAGTTTATATAGCAGATGGAAAGGAGAAATATTCTCCGGAGAAAGCACCCACCTCGAAAGCACCCTCCTTTGATGCCAGCAAGTACGCCCGATTCTTCGAGCATCCTTGGCTCAACGAGGCGGCACGTAGATTCCTCTTCGAGGAGAGACGGATTGATGCGAGAGTGGTAAACTGGTGCCGACTGACATCATGGACGGATAAGGAGGGCATCAGTTGGCTACAGACTCCGTACTATGACGTGGACGGAAAACTCATCGGCATCCAAAACCGAAATCTCGGCAAGGCGAATCTTAACAAAGAAGCTTCGGGAAAGAGCGATTTAGGCAAGGCGAATCCAGATAAAGAAGCTTCGGGAAAGAGCATTCCCCGCTTCCGATTCCCCTACGGTTCGCAATGCGGCATCTATAATCTGCCCGTCACAAGACAGCTTTCGCCTGGTGAACCTCTCTACATCACCGAGGGGTGCAGCGACTGCTGGGCGATGCTCTCTGCCGGACACAAGGCGATAGCCATTCCGTCTGCCACGCTCTTGAAACCAGCCGACAAGCAATGGTTGGCAGAAATGGGAGAAAAGCTCAAGATAGAATGGCACATGTATCCCGACAAGGATGCGCCGGGCGAACATCTCTACATGCAGTTGAAGGAGATTCTGCCCTCGCTGGTGCATCACCAGTTGCCCCCTGGATGCAAGGATTTCAGCGACTATTTTCTGAAAAGCTTTGTATATTGCCCAGTATTTTGAAGCTTTTGCCCTTACAGGGTGCCTTGCTGATTGCCATTATACCCAGGGCGTGCCCTGAGCTAGGAGCTTTTGGGCCTTCAGCCCGTTCTTGAACCACATAAGAAACTTGAGTCAGTTATTAATTTTTAAAGCAAAATAAATATGGAAGAATTTATCATTCACACGTACACCAAGAAGGAACTTGCCCTGATGTACTTTCCCGAGAGCATGCCACGCACTGCCGTCAACCATCTGATGGCTTGGATTCGACTTTGTACCCCTCTGTGGGATGAACTCCAGAAGATGGGCTACAAGAAGACCAGCAAGGCTTTCTCGCCTAAACAGGTGAAGGCCATCGTGGAGTATCTGGGCGAACCGGGATAATACCGTTTCAGAAATTTACGAAAAAATATTCTGAAAAATGTGCCGCCATCTCACGGCATCAGCCGCCAACGCATAACCGCTGGCGGCTGTTTTTGTATCTTTGCATCGTGATTCAGAAAGCGCTGGAAAATCACTTTCCTAGTTGGAGAAAAATATTTCTCCAGTTGGGAAAATGAAAAAGAGCATCTGGAGTAAGTCTCAGACAAGAAAGAGAAAATCTCAGATGCATCAAGTTATAACCTAGACTCCATGTCCCGATACGAGTCCTTCTTTTCCTTTTTTTATAAGAGGACGGGAAGTTAAAAGGGGGCAAGAGAAACGTATGAACCCAAACATGAAAGCATTCATCAAGTATCTCATCGTGGCCGTGTGCTCTGCCATCGTCACCTACCTCACCAGCTCGTGCACCGCAGGACTGGTAATAGGAAAGAACCAACGACAGCAACAGGAGAACAATATCTCCACCCGAGCCGATTCCACTCACTTCGTGCCTACCATCACCATTAGATAAATGGTAAAAAGAATTTTTTAAAGGTAAAATTACGAAGGGAAAGATATTGACAACCAAGTCTCTATTTAACTTGGAAATTACGATTATCAATTCTCTAAATTATTAATTATAAATTATTTAAAGTATTATGGCAATTAATCTGAAAGCAAAGGAAACCCTCATCCAGGTGGGTGAGTTGAAAGGTAAGTATCGTTACGTGCTCGGCACCGAGCTTTACAACAAGCTCTCTGAGAGCAAGGTTATCAAAGAGGCTGCTCTGCGCAGCGGAGTGAGCCGAGGCGTGATGCAGGCATGTTGGGATGCCGCAGGCGAGGTAATCAAGGCTTGGACCACCGAAGGTCACTCCGTGGCTATTCCAGGACTGGGCACCATGAGATTTGGCGTAAGAGCCAAGAGCGTGGAAACCGTGAACGAGGTGGCAAGCGGACTCATCACTGCCAGACGTGTCATCTTCACGCCTAACGTGGAAATCAAACAGGAACTGATGGACACTGCCATCCAGATAACCTGCTACGACCGCAACGGCAAGGTTATCAAGAACGTTACCTCTGGCGATAAAGGCGATGTGGAAGACCCAGACAACACCCCTGGCGGAGGCGAAGGCAACAACCCAAGCGGAGGTGAAGGCAACAACCCTGGCGGAGGCGAAGGCAACAACCCTGGCGGCGATATGGGTTTGTAATAGCCCTATAATCATACGATATAGACTGACGGCTGTGCTCAAGCAATTGGGTACAGCCGTTTTTTTGTAAAAAAACCTTGCAAACGTGCCCGAAAAACCAGCCACGAAAATCTCTTCCGGTACCCGCTTACCCAAAGCGCGGAGCCGATTCTGCGCACCTATCGCCAAAGTATCAGTAAAGGCGAAAACGGCATCAAAAAGCTGGAAGAGCTCCTCAAAATGCTATCTGTATATTACATTTTATAACATCAGTTACCCGTTTCTAAAATGGAAACGATTGCAACAGTCTTCTACCCTGTTTTTCTACACTTCTTTCTTTGCCGTCTCAATTAAAAGCTGTACCTTTGCAAGCGAATTTCAGCGATGACTAGGCTAAATGCCTATAATATGAAAAATCAGTAGCAAATATATGTAATTAATTATACAAAAAACAGCAGCAGTTATGAGTATTAATATCAAGAGAAATCAGTTGAAGAGAGTTGTGATTGTAGGTGGTGGACTCGGTGGTCTTCGTTTGGCAGAAGACCTCTGCAATGCAAACCTGCAGGTGGTGTTGATTGACAAGAACAACTTCCATCAGTTTCCTCCGCTTATCTATCAGATTGCCTCGGCAGGTATCGACCCAAGTTCCATCTCCTTCCCGTTCCGCCAGATTTTCCGCAAGCGCAAGAACTTCTACTTCCGCATGGCAGAAGCAAGAGCCGTGTTCCCAGACAAGAAGATTCTGCAGACTTCCATCGGTAAGATTGAGTACGATTACCTGGTGTTCGCAGCAGGAACCACCACCAATTTCTATGGCAATGCCAACATCGAGAAATGGGCGATTCCGATGAAGACCGTTTCTGAGGCAATGGGATTGCGCAACGCCGTGCTGAGTAACCTGGAGCGTGCATTGACCTGTGCCACGGAAGCAGAGCGACAGGAACTGCTGAACGTAGTGATTGTAGGCGGTGGTGCTACAGGTGTGGAGATAGCCGGAGCCCTCTCTGAAATGAAGCGCTACGTGATTCCTTATGATTATCCTGATATGGACTCATCTCTGATGCACATCTATCTCCTGGAAGCGGGCGACAGACTGCTCGCCGGAATGTCACAGGACTCTTCTAAGAAAGCATACGAATTCCTTACCAGCATGGGTGTGGATGTACAGTTTGGCAAAATGGTAACCGACTACAAGGACCACAAGGTTCTGATGAAGGACGGTCAGGAGATTCCTACCCGTACCTTCCTCTGGGTATCAGGTGTAAAGGCACAGCCTATCACAGGTATTGATGGCGATCATCTGGGCCGTGGTTTCCGAATCGTAGTAGATGAATTCAACCGCATCCCTGGCATGGACGGTCTCTTTGCCATCGGCGACCAGTGTATCCAGACCACAGACCCAGCTTATCCTGGCGGTCATCCACAGTTGGCACAGGTAGCCATTCAGCAGGCAGCACTCCTTGCTAAGAATATCCAGAAGATTGCCGAGGGAGCCGCTGATTCCCAGCTCAAGCCTTTCCGCTACAAGAACCTGGGTTCTATGGCTACCATCGGAAGACACAAGGCTGTGGTAGAGCTTGGCAAGTTCCACAGCCAGGGCTTCTTTGCCTGGGTATTGTGGCTGGTAGTTCACCTCCGCTCTATCCTTGGCGTAAAGAACAAGGTAATGGTAATGCTCAACTGGCTCTGGAAGTACGTGAGCTACAACGATTCTATCCGAATGATTACCTACGCCACCAAGCCTAAGGAAGTGCGCGACCGTTTAAAGCGTGAACAGACCACTCACCTCGGCACCGACTTGCTGGAGAATGAAGAAGATTAATATGAAGAAATAAAAACGATGAAAGTCCAGCTTGGAGCCTTTCTATAAGAGAGGCATCCGAGTTGGACTTTCTTTTTTCGTTTTCCTCAGGAGGAATATGATGTGTTTTTCCCTGATACTCCAGGGATATTAATGATGCTCAGGCACAATGGCGAGATACACCAGATCATGATCGGTGAGATTCTCCATATAATGAGCATGGTTCATCGGGCAGTAATGCACCTGTCCCTGTCGAACCTCCTCCACGGTATCATCATAATGGAAAGTAGCAGTGCCGCTTACCACATAGATAATCTCGCAGTTGCCCTCATGAGTATGAAGACCAGTTGATGCACCCGGACGCAAGGTAGAATACATAATCTTCACCTTGTCATCCACATAGTTACGAGTATCGAGCTTACCCTGTCCACCCTTGAAGCCCTCCAAATGAGCCTCAGCAATTTTTTCGAAATCTATTACCATCTTTATAATGTTTATTGTTTAATATCTATTGCTTACAGTCTATTGTCTGCTGTTTACTTGGCTTTTATAAATGAAGCCCTGCAGCTTACTTTGCTTTCGCAAAATACTTCCATAGGGGAGCCGCCATCAGGCTTTGCCAGATTTCTCCCTTCTCCAGCATTTCCATCACTTCATCCCTGGAGAAGAGGCGAACCTCGATATCCTCAGCCTGGTCAAGATGCTGCACATCCATGCGCTCCACATCCGTAGCCAGATAACAATGGGTTAGATTGGTATGCGTGCTTGGGTTGGCAGAAATCGTCATCCACTTCTGCCAGTTACCGCCTCCGAATCCAGTCTCTTCCATCAGCTCTCGCTTGGCAGCCGCCATCGGGTCCTCGCCCTTCTCTATCACTCCTGCGCAGAGTTCATTCACCGTCTTCCCTATCGCATAGCGATACTGGCGAACGAATACGAACATTCCGTCCTTCGTGATGGCGATGGTATTCACCCAATCGGGATATTCCAGCACGTAATATTCATCGATAATGGCTCCCGTAGGCAATTCCACCTTATCCACTCGTGCCGTGAGCCAAGGCTTCTCTATCAGATACTTCTGCGAGAGCGTCTTCCATTTCATATCTTTATCAGCCATTTTCTTACTTCATTTAAAAAACTGAATTTTCTTTATTTTAATTGATGGTGCAAAAGTACGAAAAAAGATTGAAAGGATAGAAATATTTCTATGAAAATGACAGTTTTTCATTTTTTTTTGCCGTACTGGATATTGACAGCGAATACCTCAGCACCTTCGATGATATTGATAAGAATTGGCTGGAGAAGGTAGCAGAACTGTTCACCTGATTCCTTAATATTCATTTCCCTCTTGCTTGATTACACTCGGACCATCGATGAGTTCAGGCTGAGGGGCATTTCGGTTCACGTCACCATACGCCCTTCCCAGATCGCTCATCGTAATACTGATGTTTCGGTTCACGGGTCTGTCTTTATCTGAAAGACTGTGCGAAAAGAGTCACTGATAGGTTTTCTTCAGATAAAACACTCGGGCAGGGGTACCGTGATTGGCACCCTTCCACCAGTCGTATATCAATCGGGTATCCTTGCCATCCTTCACAAGTTTATCTACCACCACCTTCGATTGCTTGACCGGTACTGCCCTATCTGCAGTTCCATGGATAATCCAGAAAGGCAAATCGCCCAATCCGCTCACATCTTTATACGAACAGCCGCCACACAGCGCCATGCCGGCAGCTATTCTGTCGGGATAAGTGGCGCTGACATCCATGGTTCCATAACCGCCCAAGCTCATGCCCAAGACATAAACCCGGGTAGAATCGCACGGATAATTCTTCTTCACCCAATCGAGCATATCCATGATTTTCTTCGGATTCCAAGCCCCGCCCGGATTCTGCGGAACGATGGTCAGCGCATCGATATCGCGCCCCTTGACGATGGCATCAAGCGGTCCGTACCTTCTCACCTTATCCAGATTCCTGCCGCAAAGACTGGCACCATGCAGAAAGATGATGACCGGTGTATGCTCTTGCGAATAAAAATAATCTACTGGCGTATAAACCCAGAAGTTGTAGCCTCCCGGAATCTCATCTTTCACGGCTCGCAGAAAGTCGTAAGCCGACATGCTGCATACGGAAAGACAGAATAATATGAACAAAAATATCTTCTTCATTTTTCTACTTTATTTTTTCTTTATCACAATTGTTTTAAAACAGTCTCTTAATACTCCCGCATATTGATTTTGTGAATCAGAAAGCAGGATAAGTACTTGAGAACCATCTTCCAATTTGGGGCCAAGACACATTCCTTCGTAATTTGCAAAAGAACGCTTTACGAGCGACAGACTAGTCTTCCATTCGGTAAGCAATTGCTTTTTGACAAAGGGCGAATCTTGATAGAGATGATCATAATCAGAAAGACTCATCTCATTTGAAGGATTCACCAAATAAAGCTTGCACTTGCAAAATGCGCCCAGTTTAACTTTCGGAATGAAAGCCTCACGCTCTAATACCAGAAGTTGCCCATCCGGCAAAACGCAAAGTTCACTTACTCCCATCACATACGTCTCGGCTTTTCTACGAGTAGAAGGTGCATCCATCTGATAAGCGTACATTGTCATGCCAGATCCGATAGAATCTTGTAAACCATGAGACCAGGAATAAGCCATTAACCGCAACTTATTAGCTAATCCATTCTCCGGGGTAGCCGGTACACCATCCTTCCGAAGCGTACTTTCAGGAATTGTCCAAAGCAGATGGCGGATAGAATCGAAAGCCAGTGACTCGAAATTATAATTAGGATAAAAATTATCTGGCGGCCAAACATTCTCCCAACCCTTCAGATATAATTTCGCTGGATAATCCTTTATGAGATATTCCTTCAATCTACATTTTCCTTCACTGGCTATTACCACTGTAGAATCCGACACCTTAGTTATAGCCTCATGATCAAAACCTTTTTCCGTTCCATGCCATGGTTTACCATCAAAGCGACTACCATCCACCATAAAAGTATATCCCAGGTTCTCCACCTGCTCCAAATCGCCCGTCACAGGATTCACTTGAATGCGAAAATTAAAGTAGAGGGCACTATCCGACTTATCACTCACCACCGCATATATATCATCATGCAAATGGGTAATGCCACTATAGTTGCCAGCAGGTACTGTCTTATGAAAAGACTTCTGAACATTCTCTCTCACCACCTGCCACTCTTGAGCATAGCCCATGAAACTAAAAAAAAGAAGAGTACTCAGCAGTACTCCTCTCCCCATTATTATTTTCATAAAACTTTCATTTTTTAGGAATTTACATAGCTGCATAAGTTAAGACAAACTCCATGGTCAGTTCAAAGTCAACATGCGCTACCTTCTTATTTTTCAAGTTCTCTACATCACAAGCCCAATCAGACATCGTATCAAAAGGCTTCACGCGCATATCATCAAACTTCAAGTTTTCTTCAGAAAACAATTTGTAAACCGTTTCCTTGGCACACCAATGTACCAACTTGGAATCCAAATCAGAAGCATTCTCATCCATTCTTAAGAATTTAGAAGAAATACGTTCTACCCTATCGCTGAAATATTCTATGTCAACAGCTACTTCCTGATTTCTGGAAAGAATAAGCGCTGCGTACCCCTTGGTATGACTCACACTGATATGATAACCGCGAAACAAAGGTTTACCCGCCTCATTATGGATGATATCACCAGCATGAAACAGCAATCCCTTGGATGCCCCATTCGCCTTCAACATCTCATACATCAATGCACGAATGGCAAGAAACTCAAGTTTCCTGCCATCATTCTTATATTTTTCCTCCAATGATGATCTATAGGCTTGAAGATGAGGATACTGTTCGAACAACTGCTCTACCTCCTCATCCATCTGCCATAAGCCTAAACTCACACCTGGATAAACTTCACGTATATTGACTACTGCCATACCATGTTATTTTTTTTCTTCTTCCAGATTTCTTACGGGATGCACCGTAACCTTAATCTTACTGATACGGCGCTCCTCTACATTCATCACCTCGAAAGTATAATTCTTATAATCTATCTTCTCGTGAATACTAGGGAAATCTCCCTTTATCTCAAGCAACAGACCTGCCAAAGTATCAGCATCACCCTCTACCTCTTCAAACTCCTCATCATCTACATTCAAGATACGACAAAGGTCTGTAAGCAGGGTTTTTCCTTCGAAAATAAATGTGTTGTAATTCAATTTCGAATAGAACTTCTCTTCCTCATCATATTCATCATTGATTTCGCCAACGATTTCCTCCAAGATGTCTTCAAGAGTAACAATGCCGCTTGTACCACCAAATTCATCTACCACAATGGCGATATGCACCTTATTTTCCTGAAATTCACGCAACAAATCATCAATCTTTTTTGTTTCAGGAACGAAATAAGGAGGACGGATCAAACTCTGCCAGCGAAAATTGGAACTCTTCGTAAGATGAGGCAGTAAGTCCTTGATATACAGAATGCCACGAATATTATCCGTATTATCCTGATAAACAGGAATACGGCTATAATTATTGTCTTCAATGCATTTCAAGACATCTGCATAATTACTTCGTATATCCAAATCTATAATATTCTGTCTACTGGTCATCACCTCTTTGGCTGTTTCATCTCCAAAACGGATAATACCCTTCAGCATGTTCTGCTCATCCTTGATATCGTTCTTATCAGTGAGTTCCAATGCCTGTTCCAGATCATCAACACTTAGAACATGATTCTCTTTCTGTATGATTTTTTCTGCCATCATTCCGCTCTTGAGCAAAATATTTTCAATAGGCCAAAACAGCTTACGGGCAAACATAATTCCTCCCACACAACGACGACAAAACTTCAACGGATCCTGACGGGCATAAACCTTTGGCATAATTTCACCAAAAAGCAAGAGTAAGAAGGTGAGAATTACTGTAGTAAAAAGAAACTGAAGTAAAAGTGCTCTTTCACCGAACGAAATAACGCCAGCAATCACATAGTTCAAGAGCATGATAATTGTAACATTGACAAAATTATTTGCAATAAGAATTGTTGCCAATGTACGCTCAGAATCATCACGAAGATTCTGAATTTTCTTGTCTGCCCCAAACTTTCCGTCTTCCAGCTCAGCGACATCAGAGGGTGACAAACTGAAGAATGCTATCTCCGAGCCGCTGGCAAAAGCAGACATAAGTAACAATACAGCAGCCAGAATGGCTGCTATAATCACTCCGGTAGTGGGCTGTTGTAAAACCACATCTCCGAAAGCATCTGTTATGGTTGAAATATCCAATTTCTGATCTTAAAATTTAATAACAACAAAATAGCACTAGCTAGAATGGGAGTCCATCTTCACTTTGTGACGTCTGAGAAGAACCACTTGCTCCCTGTGTAGCAGGCTGAGGTGTTGGGGTAACAGTCTGAGAAGCTTGAGATGCTGACGATGACATTGATTTCGGCGTAAGCATCTCCATATTATCAACATAAATCTCAGTTATATACCTGCGCTTTCCTTGCTTGTCATCATACGAGCGATAACGTATCTTTCCTTCCACATAGAGTTTATCACCCTTATGAACATATCTCTCCACTATTTTTGCTAAAGCCCGGTAAAAAACCAGATTATGCCAATCAGTATGGTCAGGCACCTGAGTTCCATTAGTCAGAGTATACCCCTTCTCTGTCGTTGCCAATACCACTTGAGCTACAGCTTGGTCGGCATCATAATAATGAACATCAGGCTCTTTACCCACATTGCCTATTAACATGACTTTATTCATAGCCTACCTCCTCAAATTTGAAACTTATCTACATTACTTTATTTCCACATACCCAAATAACGGTATGCAAAATTCTTGCCCTTTGCCGACGGGAACTGGCTACGGGAATCTACTCGCTGACGCAAATACTCAACGATACGATTATAGCAGTCCAAAGCAGAGAGCGCCTTGACATTAGCAACGAAATGGGTATCACGATATTCGAACTTACCAGTGGCAGGAATCATAACGACACGCTTAAAATCAAGCGCACCTTCATACCAACCCGGCTGTTGCTGGTTCAATCGAACAACAGAAGGGCTCACATTTTCACGATGTTCCCCAGAAGGAGTTGAACGCAACGCCTTCTTGTCTTTGAAGTCACGCATGCTAGCTGCAGTGGTTTTTATAACGATGAAATAGACACGGGGGCGAACCTTATAACGCTTAGGATAACAAACATCACTAGCAGCATAATCGCGTACATCAGCCTCTAATGATTCGTCCATACCAATTTCAGGAATACTCTTCAAAAAATCTATTGCTTGATCCACATTTGTTGCAAATGCTTCCTGATCAAAATATCTTAAATATAAATTCATAAATTAGGTATGTTTCTCTATTTAAACAAATAAAATAGAGCGGAAAACGGGACTCGGACCCGCGACCCCAACCTTGGCAAGGTTGTGCTCTACCAACTGAGCTATTTCCGCTTATTAATCTACAAAAGACGTGAAGAGGAGGAGACTCGAACTCCCACGACACAATTGTCACTACCCCCTCAAAGTAGCGCGTCTACCAATTCCGCCACCTCTCCAACATTAAGCAATTAATCATTGTGCCCAAGACAGGACTCGAACCTGCACGTTGTGAAACACACGCACCTGAAACGTGCGCGTCTACCAATTCCGCCACTTGGGCCCGATTTCAATATCCTATCTCAAAGATATCAAAATATGAGCGGAAAACGGGACTCGGACCCGCGACCCCAACCTTGGCAAGGTTGTGCTCTACCAACTGAGCTATTTCCGCTTATCAAATAATAACAGTGAAGAGGAGGAGACTCGAACTCCCACGACACAATTGTCACTACCCCCTCAAAGTAGCGCGTCTACCAATTCCGCCACCTCTCCAGAAATTATTATTCACCAAATATCTTAATAAAGATAAAGCTTGATGTTGTCTTCAAAAAAATCTGAGCGGAAAACGGGACTCGGACCCGCGACCCCAACCTTGGCAAGGTTGTGCTCTACCAACTGAGCTATTTCCGCTTATTTCCTACTCTTCATAGGAGCGTTCCTCTGAATGCGAGTGCAAAGGTACTACTTTTTTCCGAATTACCAAACTTTTCTTGAACTTTTTTTGAAAAAAAGATGCATTTTGCCCATTTTTCAGGCAAAAACGCACCTTTTTCCGTAGTTATTGTACCTTTTTACTGGTTTTCTTCATTCTTTTATCCCGTTTTTAATCCATACGCGAAAGATAATCCTCATATCCAAATTCGCGTAAGATTTCCAAATTTCCATCCAAATGAACGATACCTATAGCCGGATGGGAGATTCCGTTAAAGGTATTTGTCTTCACCGTAGTGTAGTGAAGCATATCTTCAAAGATAATATTTTCACCCACTTCCAGTTCATGGTCAAATTTCCAGAAGCCCATAAAGTCACCACTGAGGCAGCTGTTTCCACCTATTCTATATATATACTCCCCCTCTGGAGCCTTCATCGGATCATCAACCTCTAATGTTTCAGCATTTCTGATAGCAGGCATATATGGCATCTCAAGGCAATCGGGCATATGACAAGTAAAACTTGCATTGATAATACCCGTCTTGATTCCCTTATCTTCTACCACATCTACAACTTGTGTAACCAGCGGACCTGTTTGCCATCCAAAAGCACTACCCGGCTCCATGATTACCTTCAGAAGTGGATAACGGGCATGGAAATCCTTCAATATATTAATAAGGTGTTCCACATCATAGTCTTTACGGGTCATAAGATGGCCTCCACCAAAGTTTATCCATTTCAACTGCGGAAACCATTTGGCAAATTTTTCTTCAATATGCTTCAAAGTACGCTCAAATACATCAGCCCCACTCTCGCAATGACAGTGACAATGGAATCCTTCTATGTCAGAAGGCAATTTTTCCGGCAATTTATCTGCAGAAACACCAAATCGCGTACCCGGTGCGCAAGGATTATATAATAAGGTGGAAACCTCAGAATATTCAGGATTCACCCGCAACCCATATTTGATAGAAGGATTTGCTCGTCGGGCACGTTCATGATATCGCTCATACTGAGAAAGCGAATTGAACGAAAGATGACTGGAACACCGAGCTATCTCGTCAATTTCATAATCAGTATAAGCAGGAGAGAACGTATGAGCAGGACTCCCGAACTTTTCAAAAGCCAATTTTGCCTCACTCAAGGAACTAGCCGTTGTGGAATTGATATACTCTCTAAAGATAGGAAAAGTCTTCCACAAAGCATACGCTTTAAAAGCAAGAATAATTTCCACATCGGCACGCTCAGCCACACTTTTGATGAGCGATAAATTGCGGCGCAGAAGTTCCTCCTCCAAAACGTAAATTGGTATGTGAACTTCGCAAAAAGATGATAAATTTACTCTCATTTCTTGATAAATATTAATTTTATGGTGCAAAGATAGCTTTTTATCCCGATATAATTGCATGTTTGCGAATTTTTTAATACTTTTGCAGTATAAAATGCATTTTGACGATGAAATTAGCAATAATGACAAAGTCCACATTCTTTGTGGAAGAAGACAAGATACTCACCTCGTTGTTCGACGAGGGCATGGACAACCTGCACCTTTTCAAGCCAGGTTCCTCACCCATGTATTCAGAGCGATTGCTCACTTTATTGCCAGAAGACTACCGTAGCAAGGTTACGGTTCACGACCATTATTACCTCAAGCAGGAATACGACTTGGCGGCAATACATATCGATGATCCACTTGCATCTGTACCAGATGGCTATAAGGGTAAGTACAGCCGTACCTGTACAGACCTCTCCATGTTGAAGGAGATGAAAAAGAAATCAAACTCCGTTTTTCTGAAGAATATCTTCGACTGTATTGAGTTTAAGGATGAAAAATCATCTTTCTCCATGCAGCAGCTGGAGATGGCAGCAAAGGCTGGACTCATCGACAAGAAGGTATACGCTTTGGGAGGAATGAGTTTGGAAAACATCAAGGTAGCCAAAGAACTTGGTTTCGGTGGTGTTGTTATCTGTGGAGACTTGTGGAACCGATTCGACATCCACAATGAGAAAGACTTCAAAGAGCTGATTCTCCATTTTGAAAGATTGAGAAAAGCAAGCAGCTAAGGTTCTTTCTCCATAAAAGTACATTTGTAGTAAATAACTATTAATACACATAAACACTAATAGAAATGAGTGACAAAAACTCTTTTTTGGTATTCTCTGGTACTAATTCGAGATACCTTGCAGAGAAAATCTGCGCTAGTTTAGGTTGCCCACTGGGTAATTTGGTAGTAACCAAGTTCTCTGATGGTGAATTTGGCGTATCTTTCGAGGAGTCTATCCGCGGACGCGATGTTTTCCTCGTACAGAGCACATTCCCTAATTCAGACAACTTGATGGAGTTGCTCCTGATGATTGACGCAGCAAAGCGTGCTTCTGCCCGCAATATTATTGCTGTTGTTCCTTACTTCGGATGGGCCCGTCAGGATCGCAAGGACAAACCACGTGTCAGCATCGGCGCTAAACTGGTAGCCGACTTGCTCAGCGTTGCCGGTATCGACCGTCTCATCACCATGGACCTCCACGCAGACCAGATTCAGGGATTCTTCGATGTTCCTGTCGATCACCTCTATGCTTCAGGCGTTATTTTGCCATACCTGCAGAGCTTGCGTCTCAAGGATATGGTAATTGCTTCTCCAGACGTAGGTGGTTCTAAGCGTGCCAATACTTATGCTAAGTACTTCGGTTGCCCTCTCGTTCTTTGCAACAAGACTCGTGCTCGCGCTAACGTGGTTGCCAGCATGCAGATCATTGGTGATGTAAAGGACAAGAATGTTGTCATCATCGATGACATGGTTGACACTGCAGGTACTATTACCAAGGCTGCCGACATCATGAAGCAGGCTGGTGCCAAGACTGTTCGTGCTTGTGCTTCTCACTGTGTAATGAGTGGTCCAGCTTCAGAACGCGTACAGAATTCTGCTCTCGAGGAGATTGTTTTCACTGATTCAATCCCTTACACCAAGCGTTGCGACAAGGTTAAGCAGCTAACTATCGCTGATATGTTTGCTGAGACTATCCGCCGCGTAGAAGACAACGAGAGTATTTCTTCTCAGTATCTCGTATAATACATATATAAAAGGACAGGATTTCTAAGTTGTTGAAATCCTGTCCTTTTATGATATAACCAATCCCCCATTATGAAAACATTATTAAAACTCTTTATCGGATTTTTCTTTATTCTTTATGCCCTTTTAGGTTTAATATTTTGCTTTGATTCTCCTGACACTCTTACCAATATCGAACTCTTAGTTGGCTATATTGTCATATTGTGTGGAATTTATTACATTATCAAAAAAAGTAAGAAATAAAAAATCCCACACCTCCTTGCGAGATGTGGGCTTAAATATATGATGCGAATAGAAATCCGCTATCCTATTAGTTCAACCACTTCACGTAGCAGAAGTCCTGACGGTGTGGCAACTTATCATTCTTAGGATACATACGTACGCCTGTCTTGAATGAACCAGCATTGATTGGCTCAATCTCAGTCTCGAATGTAAAGTTGTTACCCTCGTGACCAACCATCTTGAATGGATAAACAGCATAAATCTGCTTACCATCCTCTGGCTGATCCTTCAATACAACAAGCTCCAAGCCTACTGCATCGTTCAAGCCCTGCTCATCAATAACATACTGAACCTTGATCTTCTGACCAGTCTCAGCAGCCATCAGCATGCAGTCGTCCTTAGATACAACGTGGATACCATCCCAACGCTCTGCAACGCTCTCCTTCCAGAGTGCAATCTCCTTAGCAAGTGCATTGTCGTTAGCGCTCAACTTCTTGAAGCGGGCAGCCTCCTTATTGTAGAACTTATCATAGTAGTCATCCAACTGGCGCTTCATTGTATAGTGAGGAGCGATAGTAGCAATAGAGTTCTTTACTACCTGGATCCACTCCTTGCTGAAGCCTTCCTTATTCTTGTTGTAATACATAGGGATGATGTCGTTCTCCAAGAGGTTGTAGATAGTAGCAGCATCAAGCTGATCCTGGTAACCCTGGTTCTGGTATGTACGCTTCTCTGGAAGAGCCCAACCAGCACCCTCGCGGTAACCTTCTACCCACCAACCATCAAGTACAGAGAGGTTGACAACACCATTCATCTCAGCCTTCTCGCCAGATGTACCAGAAGCCTCCAATGGACGTGTAGGAGTATTCATCCAGATATCAACACCTGAAACCAGGCGACGAGCCAAAGTCATATCGTAGTCCTCGAGGAAGATGATCTTGCCGAGGAACTCTGGACGCTGACTGATCTCGAAGATCTTCTTGATCAAGCCCTGACCAGCACCATCAGCAGGGTGAGCCTTACCAGAGAAGAAGAACAATACTGGGTGCTCTGGATCGTTAACGATCTTAGACAAGCGATCCAAGTCTGTGAAGAGCAAGTGAGCACGCTTGTATGTAGCGAAACGACGGCAGAAACCAATCATCAAAGCATTAGGGTTGATACGCTCGAGCAAAGATACTACACGAGCAGGATCACCCTGGTTCTTCAACCATGTCTGTGTAAACTTCTCACGAATATAAGCTACGAGCTTCTTCTTCAATGTCATACGGGTATTCCAGATTTCAGCGTCTGAAACATTGTAGATGGCATGCCAGATTTCCTCGTTGCTCTGATCGTTCATGAAGTTCTTGTTGAAATATTTATCGTAGAGCTTACGCCATTCTGTTGCTGTCCAGGTTGGGAAGTGAACACCATTAGTTACATAACCTACGTGGTTCTCCTCTGGGAAGTAACCCTTCCAGATGTTAGAGAACATCTGCTGGCTTACCCAACCATGGAGCTTACTTACACCATTAACCTCCTGACAAGTATTGCAAGCGAATGTAGAGAGGCAGAAACGCTCGTTATGATCGTCTGCGTTCTCACGACCCATACCGATGAACTCATCCCAAGAGATACCAAGACGCTGTGGATAGCCACCCATGTACTTGCCGAAGAGAGCCTCGTCGAAGTAGTCATGACCAGCTGGCACTGGAGTATGAACAGTATAGAGAGAAGAAGCGCGAACCAACTCGAGAGCCTGGTTGAAGTTCAAGCCATCCTCCTCGATGTAGTCGCAGAGACGCTGCAAGTTGCAGAGAGCAGCATGACCCTCATTGCAGTGATAGATATCCTTCTTGATACCCATCTTCTTCAATGCGAGCATACCACCGATACCGAGCAAGATTTCCTGCTTCAAGCGGTTCTCCCAGTCACCACCATAGAGTGAGTGAGTGATAGGACGGTCGAACTCAGAGTTCATATCATTATCTGTATCCAGGAGATACAACTTGATACGACCAACGTTCATCTGCCATACGTATGCATGTACCTGATAGTTTGTGTAAGGAACATCAACTACCATTGGGTTACCATTCTCATCATATACTCGCTCAATAGGGAGAGAGTTGAAGTTCTGAGCGTCATAGTTAGCAATCTGCTGACCATCCATACTCAAAGACTGCTTGAAGTAACCAAATCTGTAGAGGAAACCAACGGCACACATATCCACGTTGCTGTCAGATGCCTCCTTCAAGTAGTCACCAGCAAGCATACCAAGACCACCAGAGTAGATTTTAACCACCTGGTTAATACCATACTCCATACAGAAGTAAGCTACAGAAGGGCGCTTTGAGTTTGGCTTAACATCCATGTACTCGCGGAACATCTTATAGACGTTCTTAACCTTAGCCATTGTCTCCTTATCCTTAACAATAGCCTCCTTGCGGTCGTAGCTCAAACGCTCCAAAAGCAATACAGGGTTAGCGTTGCACTTCTCGTACAAATCAGCATCAAGGCTCTTGAACAAGTCACGACCCTCATAGTTCCATGCCCACCACATGTTGTGAGCAATCTCGTCCAAGCACTTCAACTCCTTAGGAAGGCTAGACTTAATAGTAGTCTCCTTCCATTGAGGAGCATTAGCATAGTCTGCTTTAATTTTCATTGTGTTTCGATTTATATTAAAGTATTTATATTCTCTATAACTATATTGTGATTTCTCACTACCGAGAGAGAGATTTCTTTATTTTCCCATGCGGGCTTCAGCCTTTCTCAAAGCGAAATCGTAAGCATCATAATAGTACTCGATAAAGTGCTTCCACAAAGCCTTCTCTGAGAGTTTTTCTGCATTCTTACGACACTTGTTCACCTGAGTTTTAGTAAATCCAGAGTACTTAGCAACAGTATCCTTGATGGCATCAGCCACCTCTGAATAATTGTAGTCAGTACGCTTGATTACCTTCACACCATCCTCAATCTCGCTATACCTTCCCTTCTCCGAGTTAGCCCAGAGACCAAAACCTGCCAAATCGGTGGTGATACATGGAACCTTGAATGCAACAGCCTCCAAAGGCGTGTAGCCCCAAGGCTCATAATATGAAGGATAGATGCAGAGGTCGTTACCCAACACTACATCATAGTAACTCTTACTGATGATACCATCATCGCCTGTCAGGTAGCAAGGCAAGAAGATCAGTTTCACCTTGTCTTCCTTATTATTATGCATATTGAAGTACTTCAACATACCCAATACATTGTCATGGCTCATATTATGCAGCCAATGAGTAATTTCTGGAACCTCCAATGGAGTGTCAAACTTCTTGCCACTATTCAGACGGTCCAACAGATCCTGACGTGGATCGCCTACCCAACCAGGTACATCGATGAATGCCAGGACATTCTTCTTCAAGTTGCTATCACGAAGCAAACGATTCATTGCCTCGATATAGACATCGATACCTTTGTTGCGGAACTCGTAACGACCACTGGTAGAGACAATTAATGTATCATCGTCTAAATCTGTACCCATCAAGGCATTAGCCACATCGAGCAAACGCTTTCTTGCCTCCTTACGCTTCTTGGTAAAAGCTGTAGTCTTAGGAACAAAACTATTGTCAAAACCATTAGGCAAAACGAAGTCAACTGGTTTGTCCAGCAGCTCTTTGCACTCATTGGCAGTAATGTCGCTCACTGTTGTAAAACAGTCCACATACTTAGCAGTCTGCTTCTCAATAGAATGCTTGCTCTGCATATTAAGCTCCTGCGCCATCTGATCGCCATTATAGGCAAAGAGATAGTCATAAAGAGGCTTATTGTTGCCAGCAATACTTCTACCGATACTAGTTGCATGAGTAGTAAACACTGTAGCCACCTCAGGAAGATGCTTATTAACATAAAGCACACCAAGACCGGTCATCCATTCATTGCCATGATAGATAACTTTCTTGCCTTTTCCAACAACATGTTTGTAGAAACTCTCTACTACCAGAGCGGCAGCATAAGAGAACATCGATGCTTCGTCATAGTCACCATAAGCATGAAGACTATCAACCTGATAGTCCTGCCATAGTTGTCCATAAATCTGGTCTTTAACAGCATAGTAAGGATTGAAATCTACCAAAACAGCTACTGGCTCTCCCGGTATATTCCATCTACCTACTTTAACCTTTAAGCCCTCTTTCAGAGCTTCTGCTTTCCACTCCGCATAAAGCGTATCATCTTGAGAGAAATAAGGATTCACCTTGTCTCCCCAACAATCAGGACCAATGAAGATTAGCTGATCCTTTAACCTTTCCGTAAGAGTCTTAGCTCGTGTTGAAAGAACGGTGTAGATACCACCAACTTTATTACACACTTCCCAACTAGACTCAAATATGTAATCTGGAAATAATCTTTTCTTTTCCATATATAATTATCAATAAACACCGCAAAGATAGATAAATATTTGCAAAAAAACGAATTAATCTTATTAAAATCCTAAAAAAAATGCAGTTTTCTTGATTTAAATGAATAACTTTGTCGCAGTTAATTGAAAAAAGAGATGAAAAGAAAGATTTTAGCAACATTATTATGCCTAATTAGTATATCTAGTATGGCACAAACAGACAGCACCCTATTCAAGGGGAAGATTACAAACAAAGAGTATGATGTCTATATGAATATAGACTTCTACCATAAGAACCTCAAGGTTCCAGGACAGGAACTGTTCGGTGAAATGCCCGGATATTTCGGTGACAGACGTGATAGTCGCAAATGGCTGATTACAGATGCTGACATAGAAGGAAAGACCGCTCATCTATCCATTATCAATGATTACGGGAGCGAAGATCTTACTGCCGACCTCATAGCCTTGCCCGATGGTAGTTACGAGTTGCAGCAGAAAGAAGGAAGTAACCTGAAAATTGCCCGAAACCGGAAATGGGTGAAGATTCCTAAAAATCTGAAATTCACCAAGCAGTAGACAAAACACTCAGAATATCGCAGAAATACCCCTCGCTATTATGGTAAATAGCGAGGGGGTTATTATATTATATAGCAAGGGTAATTATACTAAATAGCCAGTGTTATTAAACAGAAAAGCCCCGACTACTTTCGTAATCGAGGCTTCTGAAATTGAAAGAAGGCAGCTACCTACTCTCCCGCATTGCATTGCAGTACCATCGGCGCAAGTGAGCTTAACTTCTCTGTTCGGAATGGGAAGAGGTGGGACCTCACCGCAATAACCACCTGATAATGG